>DASQVJ010000576.1:0-4083 GCA_035640835.1 Bryobacteraceae bacterium | reverse complement strand
CGAGGCCGCCGCGATCTGGCGGAAGATGCACGGGGATACGGCATCTCAAAACCTCTTACAGAATGCGGGGTTTGCGACCAAGCCTGCTGACAAGGGATTCGATTGGCGTTTACCAGGCCTCCGGGACGTGGCGCAAACGATAGGGCCGCCCGGCACCCTGCGCCTACGATTCGATGGGAAGCAGGCGATGGACATCGTTCCCGTTTCTCAGCTGGCAGTGCTTTCTGAAGGCGCGTACACGTTGTCATGGAACTCAAGTAGCGATACCTTCAGGCCTGCCGAAGGGCTTCGGTTCCTCGTTCGTGATTTCGACTCGGGGCAAGTCATTGTGGAAGGAAACGACCTTAAAAGCGGCGACTGGACGAGGGACGCTCTCACTTTTCGGATTGCTCGAGAGGTCCGTGCTGTGTGGGTCGAGCTTCGGTGTACTCGCCGACCCGGAGCGCTTCGGGTTGAGGGTGAAGTTTGTCTTAGAGAGCTCGGTCTCAGGCGAACCTCATAGACCGAACCAACTGAAAGCGCCTTTCGAGTGCGTAGAATGCGGAGCTTCCCGCTTCGGAAGAGGGCGCGACTCTATCACGGCCTGAGGGTTGGAGTGGAACAACCGTTTTGCGACGTCGGCGCCGAAGCGTGATTCTATAAATGCGAGCGCGGCGCGGAGGTCAGGCCGGCGATGGCGGATGCCGTGCGCGTCGCTGGCGACGAAGTGAACGAGGTTCTCGCGCAGGAGGGTCAACGAGAACTGGTGCGCGTTCTTGCCAAAGTCTCCGGTCAGGCTGTCTGCCGTGATCTGAATCAGGGCTCCGTGTTCGACCCACGTCCTTAAATCGGCGACGCGGTTGCGTAGCATCGCGTTGCGCTCAGGGTGGGTGATGACGGGCACGAGTCCTACATTGAGCAGTTCCTGGAAGATACTAGCGGTCGCGCGGGAGATGTTCGCGTCGGGGAACTCGACAAGGAGATAGCGGCCGGCGTTGATCGAGAAACGAGAGGGTTCTCGAAGGGCGATGCTGAGGTTATCGAAAGAGAGGTGAAAGTCGCACCCCCGATGGACTCGTGGGCCGCCTGCGGCGTTGAGGGCCTCGATGGACTCGGCGATGCGCTCCGGTTGGTACGTATAGCGGTGGTCGGCGTGAGGGGTTGCGACGATGTCCGTCGTGCCTGCCTCGTGCGCAATCCTCAACATTTCGATCGAGTCTTCCCAGGTTTTTGGGCCGTCGTCCACAGCGTGGAGAATGTGACTGTGGATATCGATGAGGCCGTAGGCGGGGTTTGCCATGAAAGTTAAGTGCTTCGTCGCATTGAATCGTCTCTCCATGGAGGTGGAATGAGCAGCGACTTCGACGCAGTGCTGGTGCCCGGTGGAGGTGTTCGGCCCGGTGGGGAACTACCGCCTTGGATCGCCGCGAGATGCGATCGCGCGGCTGATCTGGCGGGGCAGGCTCCGATCATCCTTTTAAGTGCTGGAACGCTGCACAAGCCGCCGCCTTTGAACGAGGCGCGTTTCCCGTGGCTGGAGTGCTCGGCTGGGGCTAAGTACTTGTTGGGCAAGGGGATTGAGCCCTCGAGATTGTGGGCCGAGTCGAGTTCTTACGACACCATCGGGAATGCCTATTTTTGCCGGGTGATCCACACGGATCCGTTGAATCTACGAAAGTTGTTGGTTGTTAACTCGGCCTTCCACATGCCTCGAACCGTCGCGATTTTTGACTGGGTGTTTGGTCTTCCGAACCTTTTTGACGAAACGAAGCCAAGTCATATATCCAAGCACTTAGAACGTCCGTACTTGATTGTCTACGAATCGACGGACAACGTAGGGCTTTCGTCTGAGGCGGTGCGAGCGAGAGAGGAAAAGGAGTCAGCGGGAATAGCCGCTCTTCGGAAACTGGTGGCGAGAGTCGGAACACTCCAGGAGTTGCATCGCTTTTTGTACTCGGAGCACGCCGCGTACGTTGCGGGAGGAGTACTGCGGACGCCTGTGCCAACACCGGTTGGCGCGGTAGAGACGTACTAGGCAAGGGCTGCGCCCTTGATATCCCTTCGGGATATGGAAGTCAGGAGTCAGAAGTCGAGGAAGACAGAATGGCAGCGCATCCTCGATGATCTGGACGCGCTGCTGCTGAGATGTCCTTTAATCGCGAGTGATGACTCCGCAGGCGATGCGGTCGCCGGAGTTGCCTGAGGGGTTGGTCTTGAGATCGTCCAGCTTGGCGTGAACCATCAGGGAGGTGCCGCCGGGGTGGAAGAGAGAGTGGTCTCCCGCTGTTAATCGGGCTCCTTCAGCGGTTACGTCGAAGGCGCTGCGGCCGTCCTCGCCTACGCGGAGGTTGCCGAGGTCGCCGAGGTGGCGTTTGTCGCCATGGGCAGCGCCGTGCGATTCGCCTGTCGGATTGAAATGCCCGCCAGCCGAGGTGAATGCCGGGGCTTCGCAAATGCCCTGTTCATGGATGTGGAAGCCGTGCTCGCCCGGAGGCAGGCCGTGGACTTCACCGGCGATGCGGACGCCATCGTTCGTTTCCGTCAAGGTCGCGCGACCCACTTCGTTTCCGTTGGAGTCCTTCAGGATAGCGTGTGCGGTTTTACCGTCGGGGAGGCGCGCACGCTCGCCCCGATCTGCCGGACCCTCAGCCATTTTGTTGTCCCGGGAGCAACCGGCAAGAAGGAACAGGCAACCGAGAGATACCGTTACCAAACTCCGCATAAAAACAAGAACCTCCACAAATTGGATCGACCAACTGTGGAGGTTGTTACGAATTAACTCTTCTCTGAACTTAGGAAACGCTCGCTTTTTCCAAGATCTCCACGCGTTGTTTACGTACGAGCTCGGAGCGGCTTTCACCACTGATCTTGGTGACCAAGCTCAACGCCTGTGCCACGATCTGATCCATGTTGTAGTATTTGTAAGTTGCAAGCCGCCCGACGAAGTGTACACCAGAAGTGCTTTCGGCGAGAGTTGCGTATTTCTTATAGAGAGCATTGTTTTCCGGGCGTGGGACGGGGTAGTAGGGGTCGCCCTCAGCACGCGGGAACTCATAGACAACACTCGTCTTGTTATGGGTCTGGCCAGTGAGCCACTTGAACTCAGTCACGCGAGTGTAAGGATGCTCGTTCGGGTAATTGATAACGGCCGCCTTCTGGTGCAACTCGACATCATAAGTTTCGTGCTTGAACTCGAGCGACCGGTAAGGGAGTTTTCCGTAACGATAGTTGAAGAACTCATCGACCGGCCCCGAGTAAACCATTTCCTTGAATTTGACGTGCTTCAGGACATCGCGATAATCCGTGCCCGTGATGATCGTGATGTTCTTGTGGTCCAGCATGTTCTCGAACATGTGGGTGTAGCCGTGTAGGGGCATCGCCTGGTAGGTGTCCGTGAAATAGCGGTCGTCGCGATTGGTCCGGACAGGGATCCGCGCCGTAACCGACGCGTCGAGTTCCGAAGGATCGAGTCCCCACTGTTTGCGCGTATAGCCGCGGAACATCTTCTCGTACAGATCACGCCCGACCCGGGACACAACGACGTCTTCTGAAGTTCGGATTGCCTCGCGCTTCTCGGCGATAGACGTGAAGTAGTCCTCAAGCTCATCTTCTTTCAGATTCTTGCCGTACAGAATGTTGACAGTATCGAGGTTGATCGGAATTGGAACGAGCTTGCCGTCTACACTGGCCAACACTCGGTGTTCATAGTCCCGCCACTTGGTGAACTTGGAAAGGTACTCAAAAACGTCCCGGGAATTGGTGTGAAATATGTGAGGACCATACTTGTGGACGAGCACGCCATGCTCGTTGTAGTGGTCGTACGCGTTTCCACCAATGTGATTGCGGCGATCGACAATAATGACCTTTTTGCCGAAGTTGGCGGCCATCTGTTGTGCGATCACGCTGCCGGCAAAGCCGGCTCCCACGATTAGGAAATCGAACATTCTTGAGCTCCTTTATTATTTGAAATTACATTTGTTGAGCCGAATTCAGTTGCGTCTGAGGTGACAGGAACTTTTTCGGCGAGGACCTCCTGGATCAAGTTTTCCATGGATGTCCAGACTGAATCCCACGATTTGGTGAGTAGGAAACTGTCGGCGGCCT
>DASQVJ010000575.1:0-6608 GCA_035640835.1 Bryobacteraceae bacterium | reverse complement strand
TGGCGACTTGCTGGGTTGATCTTTGAACTCGCGCGCAGAAAGGCTGTCGTCGGCTGCACCGAACTAAGATTGCAGTTGACGCCGGACACCTTTCGCATTCCCGACGTTTGCATCTACACCGACGAACCGGCAGAGCGTGTGCCCACGCGACCTCCACTCGTCGTGGTCGAGATCGTGTCTCCAGACGACCGCTACTCAGAGCTGATTCAAAAGCTCGATGAGTATGAGGCCTGGGGCGTTCCGCGTATCTGGCTCATCGATCCAAGTCTGAAGACGCTTACCATCTATCGCGATGGCACGTTGCAGCGCGTGGACCAACTCGCGCTCGCGGAGCTCGACTTTTCTCTCTCCCCCCAAGACCTCTTTCCCGAGTAGTTGCGAAACGAAGCCAACTCCTGCTAACCTCTCCTCTGCGTCACAAATGCTCAACAAGGAGGGCAGCATGAGGCTCGATTACTCGAAACAATGCAGGCTTGCGTTCGCGCACCGCCGGTGCTGCCTGACCTCGCCCGCTTAGCACCGCGTCCTCGCTCGCTCAGACCAACAGGCCGGCGAACTTTGTTCGCCTAATGCAAACGAATTTTGAAAGGGTATTTCTATGGGCTCTCTACGTGTACGGATTTTCCACGGCACTCGTTCGCCGGATGCTCCACGCTTGTGCGACACGTGCGAAAGCGGTGTGGTGTTGCGAGGCGCCAGTGAATCGGATGAGCACGTCTTCTGTAACTTGCTGGAGCGGAGGATTAGCACGCGAGTCGTGGAATGTAATCGCTACGTCGACCGATCAGCGCCGTCGCTGTGGGACATGAGGCAGATAGCCTGGATCCTACATTCCGACGCGAACCGTCGTCCGATCGGCTTCCTCACTGCGAAAGACTGGCGTGAGGAAACGGATGAGGACGATCCACTGCCGGGCGTCGATGACTAGCAAGCACGGGCCGCTCGCAGTAGCACGCCAGCGGTCCGGCGCTTCTCGATATAGTTGATTCTTGTTGCTTCCGTATATCCAAGTGAGTGAGCGGGACGACGTCGCTATTGTTGTCGATCCCGAGGGTGCGCGGGCGGGCGATGCGTTTCCATCGGGGCTCACGGCGCGAGAGTCCATCCCGCAAGGCCACAAGATTGCGCTCCACGATCTCGCAGCCGGCGAGCCCGTTCATCGGTATGGTGTGGTGATTGGACAGCTGCGAGAAGCTGTCCGTGAAGGCGCGTGGGTTCGAAGTGAGTTGCTCGAGATGCCGACGCCGCCGGCCCTCGATGAACTGCCGCTGGCAACAGCCGTGCCTCGTCCGCAGCCGCCGCTCGAGGGCTGCACGTTTCAGGGCTATCGCAACACGGACGGCAGCGTGGGGACACGCAATCTGCTCGGTATCACGACGACGGTGCAGTGCGTTGCGCCAACGGTCGACTACGCAGTCCGTCGCATTCGTGAAGAGCTGCTACCTCGATTTCCAAACGTCGACGACGCGGTTGCCATCACGCATACGTATGGATGCGGCGTCGCGATCGATGCGCCGGGCGCGGCTGTACCAATCGAGACGATCCGCCACATCAGCCAGCATCCAAACGTTGGCGGACGTCCGCTGGTGGTGAGCCTCGGGTGCGAGAAGCTGCAACCACAACGGCTCTTCTCCGAGCAACTGCTGCCCATTGTCGAGGACTTCCCGGTGGTTCGGCTCCAGGATCATCTCGGTTTTGTGGACACCGTGAATGCGATCCTCGCGGCGGCGGAACGGAAGCTCGAGCAGTTGAATCGAAGGCAGCGCGAGACTGTGCCGGCTTCCGAATTGTGCGTGGGACTCCAGTGCGGCGGGAGCGATGCGTTCTCCGGCGTGACTTGCAATCCGGCGGTCGGCTATGCGGCGGACCTTCTGGTGCGTGCGGGCGCGACAGTGATGTTTTCGGAAGTCACCGAGGTTCGGGATGCGATTCATCTGTTGACGCCTCGAGCAGTGAACGCCGACGTCGGTCTCGCGCTCATTCGCGAAATGCGTTGGTACGACGAATACCTTGCTCGCGGAGGCGCAGATCGGAGTGCAAATCCGACGCCCGGAAACAAACGTGGTGGGTTGTCGAATGTGGTTGAGAAAGCGCTCGGCTCGATCGCAAAGGCTGGAAGTTCGGCGATCTCTGCGGTGGCGACGCACGGCGAGCGTGTTCGATCAAAAGGGCTCGTGTTTGCCGCCACGCCTGCGAGCGACTTCATCTGCGGTACGCAGCAGCTCGCTTCCATGAATCTTCACGTCTTCACTACCGGGGAAGGCACTCCTTATGGACTGTCGATGGTGCCCGTCGTGAAAGTCTCATCGAAGACGTCCCTTGCCGAGCGCTGGCACGATCTCATCGACATCGATGCCGGGCGTATCGCGACCGGGAGAGCGACGATCCAACAAGTGGGAGAAGAATTGTTTCGTTACTTGCTGGACGTCGCAAGTGGCACGAGCAAGCCCTGGGCTGAGAAGTGGCGATTGGGCAATGCGCTCGCGCTGTTCAACCCAGGACCGGTGACATAGGCGTTATTCCAGGGCCGCGTAGATCAGATTCTTGAAGGCGCGACCAGGGCCGGGAACGTAGGGAGGGCGCTGCACCAGCAGCAGTCCGATGAGATCGTCTTTGGGCGAAATAAAGAAGAACGTGCCGGCGGCGCCGCCCCATTGATACTCGCCGACCGAGCCCATGGCCTGTGTTGCGGCGAGGTCGAGCATCACGGCTCCGCCGAAGCCAAAGCCGTATCCTGTGCGGTTGTTCGGGCCATTCGCAGGCACGACGTTGACCGGAACCTGGTTCATAAACATGAGCTCGACGGCTTTACGGCTCAAGATTCGGTGACCATCCAACTCGCCACCGTTCAGCAGCATCTGGCAAAAGCGCAGATAATCCGAAGCCGTGCCGTAAAGACCTCCACCTCCGGAAAGCATCGCGGGCTTGGTGTTTTCATCCGGTCGAGTTGGAGCCAGCTCGAGCGCACCGCTTTCGTTGAGCCGGTAATTCGCCGAGAGCCGAGGGAGCTTTTCGGTGGGAACAAAGAAGTCGGTGTCGACCATCCCGAGGGGTTTTAAGATGCGCTCGTGCAAAAAAACGTCGAACGGCTTGCCGGATGCGACTTCAACGACCCTTCCCAACACATCGATGCTCATGCCGTATTGCCAGCCTTCGCCGGGTTGGTGGACGAGCGGAATGGACGGCAGCTTCGAAGCCATCGCCTCGAGGGTGCTGCCCCGATCAAACGTCTTGTTCGCCTGATATGCCTTGACATTGTTGATGCCCGATGTGTGCGTCAGCAGGTGTTTGATGGTCACCGGCTTGTTCGCCGGAACTACTTCTGCGCCATCGCCATTCGGGGTCTTCAATACCGTGACCTTCTCGAAGCCGGGGATGAACTTCGACAAGGGATCATCCAGTTGAAGCTTGCCCTCATCGAACAGGATCATCACGGCCGCACTCGCAATGGGCTTGGTCATGGAGTGCATCCGAAAAATGGTGCCAGGCTCCAGAGGCTTTTTCTTCTCGAGGTCCGCGAAGCCGGCGGTCTCGAAATAGGCGAGCTTGCCGTGGCGAACCACGGCGACCGTCACGCCGGCGAACTGCTTCCGGTCAACCCAGCCCTGAAGCAAATCGTGGATGCGCGAAAGACGCTCGGTCGAGAAGCCGGCATCTCGCGGCGCCAGCTTGGGAAGGCTCGCAGGCGGAGCCGCGAATGACAAAGTCGTAAGTGCAAGGAGAAAGCTCAAGCGGAGGAACATCGCCGCTCAAGTTTATCGAAGATCGGAACGGTGAGAAGGCCCGTTTTAAGAACCTCTTAGATTAGAGAACTTTGAGTCCTAATTGAGGAATTCGCCCTCCGAAGATGGCTATAATTCGGATGTCGGAGGCCATGCCTGCTTCCGCCTTATCATGCCCAGTTTGCAGGATGGAATCCAATTTCGTGACCGAGCACGAGCGCTTGGTGAGATTTCGCGCGTGCAGCAAGTACTTCCGCCGGAGACGCAGTCCAAAGTCAATCTCCTCCTCCGTTCATCTCCAAATCCGGACGGGGCGCTCCATTACTTGTCACGGCTTCATCACACGGATCCCGACAAGTTTCAGGAGTTGATTGGGCATCCTCTGGCGCTCCAATTCCTGGTAGCTACGTTCGCGAACAGCCATTTTCTTTCCGAAGAAGTTCTGCAGCATCCGGAGTGGATCCTGGAGATCGCCAATTCGACGGATGTGTTCCGGGTCCTCTCAGCCGAGGAATATGCGGGCCGATTGCAGGCCTTTCTCGGCGGCGAATCCGGGATCCCCGCGCCAGTGTTCCTCGCCCAGTTCCGTCGCAAGGAATTGCTGCGGATCCTTGTGCGCGATGTGCTGGGTCATGGCGAACTCTCGGAGATCACGGAGGAAGTCTCGAACCTGGCGGACGCGATCCTGGACGTCACCTACCAACGGATCCGCGCGGACCTGATCGACCGCTACGGAGTGCCACGTTATCAGGACACAGACGGCAGCATCCGCGAATGTGGCTTGAGCGTGATTGCATTGGGCAAGCTCGGCGGACGCGAGTTGAACTACAGCTCGGACATAGACCTGATGTTTGTCTACATGGGCAATGGTGAGACCGATGGAGATCAACCGCTAACCAACAAAGAATTCTTTAAGAAGGTCTGCAACGCATACACGGATCTGCTTTCGACGTATACGTCCGAAGGCATGTGCTACCGCGTGGATCTGCGGCTTCGACCCGATGGGAGGTTGGGCGAGGTTTGCCTCTCGTTGGACGGGGCGATGAAGTACTACGAGCAGCGCGCTCGCGATTGGGAAAAGCAGATGCTCATCAAGGCACGTGTAGCAGCCGGCGAGCCTGATCCGGGACGGCGCTTGCTCGACTTCGTAGAGCCGCTGATCTATCGCACGACGCTCGACTTTTCCGCTGTCGAAAGTGTCTCGCTCACGCGGGAACGCATCCATGAGAAACATTCAGCAAAGCGCATGGCGGGTTCGCTTGATGTGAAACTCGCGCGCGGCGGTATTCGCGATATTGAGTTTCTGGTGCAGTGTCTGCAGCGATTGCACGGCGGCAGGGAACCGTGGATTCGACACCCCGGGACTTTGCAGTCGTTGAGCCGTTTGCACGACAAATCGTTTCTGTCAGATTCGGAATATGGCCGACTTGCGTCGTCCTATACCTTCTTGAGACACCTGGAGCACCGGCTCCAATTCGCCAATGACCGGCAGACACACGCGCTGCCATCGAACAAGGAAGATCTGGCGAATTTGGCAAGACAAATGCCAGGATCTGAAATAGGCCGGCAGCCGAGCGCCGAGAAACTGCTGCATCAGCTGAATTTGTACCTCGAGGAAGTTCAGGAGCTTTACGATCGAGTAATTCATTCGCAGCAGCCGCTGTACTATTCGGCAGCGGCCAGACCGTCTATGGATCTGAGATTGCCAATGCCCTCCAATGAGCAGCTTGCGGAACCCGTATCAAGCAACCTGATCCGGTTTCTGGATCAGCGAGCGCCTGGAATGGCTGCTGTGCTGACGCGCTCGCCGATTCGGAGAAGCACCCGGTCCTTTGAGCATTTCCTCGAAAAAATCGTTGCGAATGGTCCTTTACTCGATCTGCTGAATTCCGAGCCCAGGCTTGTGGAGGATGCTGTGGACTTGTTCGAGAACAGTCCCCATTTCGCGCAGGAATTGGTACGACGTCCGGAGATGATCGAGGAAGTGGCGGCCCTGCGGGAAATGCAGCATGAGCAGATCAACTACTCGACGCTCGTCGCACCTGTGCAGGATATTCGCGATTTGAGGGACATTTTCAGGCGTCAGATTCTACGCATCCAGGCCGAGAGCATCTGCTGTCGCCATGCCGTCTTCGACACGTTGGGGAAGCAATCGGATCTGGCTGATGCCGTGATCGCCAAGGTTTACGAAATGGCCGTGAACCAGGTGAGTGCATCGCATCCGCCGCTCGGTGCCGATTATCGACCAGTCAATCAGCTGATGGTGATTGCCATGGGACGGCTCGGGATGCGCGAGTTTGACTTAGGCTCGGACGCCGATCTGAACTTTGTCCTTCCCGATGAGGATGCGGGAGAGACGCGCTTCTGGACCAAGGTGGCTGAGAAGCTGATTGATTTCCTGACTGCCTACACCGGTGACGGGAACATGATCGCCGTGGATACGCGCTTACGGCCGAATGGTCGCGAGGGTCCACTGGTTCAAACGGTCGCCAGCTATAAAGAGTACATCTCAAAGGCGGCTGAGGCATGGGAAGGCATTACTTACATGAAGTCCCGTGCAGTGGTGGGTCCGGGCGAGAAGGCGACGCGTTTTCTGCACGAGCTGCAGGAAGTCGATTGGCGCAGATACGGGCAGAGCGGCCGGTCGCGAGCTGAATTGCGAGCTATGCGCGCGCGGCTCGAGAAAGAACAGGGTGAACTGAACCCGCTCAAAGCGGGTCCTGGCGGCTATTACGACATCGACTTTGCGCTCATGTACCTGCGGCTGAAGAGTGCGGGAATCTTCTTCAAGGTGCTGAATACGCCGGAGCGTATCGACATCATTGAAAAGATGGGTCACCTGGAACGTTCCGACGCAGAGTTCCTGATGGACGCCGCCACGTTCTA
>DASQVJ010000574.1:0-7244 GCA_035640835.1 Bryobacteraceae bacterium | reverse complement strand
CACCGTTCCGGAGGTAGCACCGTTGGTCTGGTATTGCCAAGTGGTCCACCAGTTCGGTGCACCGTAGGCGCTGAGTCCAACCCAGTCCTTGGTCGGACGACCAGCAGGGGCGGTCCAGGACACTCGGAGCTGAGTGCCGTTCACCGCAATACCCGTGACCGTAAAACCGTTGGAAGGAGGGGTGGTCGAGCCATTTTCGGTCGGAGTGCCTGGCGTTGGGTTCGTCGGAGCCGGGGGCACCAGACTTACCGTGGCCGTCGCGGAGATCGCGCTTCCGACAGTGGTCGTGGCGCGAACCGTGACGGTCTGTGTCGAGGTGATGCTCGAAGGTGCGGTGTAAACGCCGGCCGAGTTGATGCTGCCAACCGCCGGGCTGATCGACCAGTTCACCACTGAGCTGGCGAGGTTCTGAACAGTCGCTCCGAATGTTGCCGTCTGGCTTGGGCCCAGAGTGACCGAACCCGGTGCGACGCTGATGGTAGGCGTGGGAGCCGGGGCCACAGGAGCCGTCAGCGTGACAGTACCCGTAGCAGACTTGGTGGGATCCGCAACCGAGGTCGCTCGAACGGTCACGGTCTGCTGCGAGCTCACCGAGCCCGGCGCCGTGTAAAGACCGCTCTGGTTGACGCTTCCGGTGGTCGGTGTGATGCTCCAGGTGACGGACTTGTTGTTCGCGCCGTCAACATTTGCGGAGAACTGAAGTGTACCGCCAGCACCGATGCTGCCCCCGCCGCTGACCGAAACAGTCACAGGCTTCAGCGTGATCGAAGCAGTCGCCGACTTTGAAGGATCAACCTTCGAGGTAGCTGTCACTGCGACCGTCTGCTGAGAGCCGACCGGTGCTGGGGCAGTATAGACACCGGCTGCCGAAACGGAGCCAATCGCCGGATTTAGAGACCAGGTGACGGTCTGATCCGAAGCACCCGATACGGAAGGCTGGAAGGTCTGACTGTCGCCGCCCAGAAGAGTTGTGCTCGACGGGGTGAGGCCGACGCTGACTGAGCTCGGATTGCTCGAGCCACCGCCAGTGCCGGATTCGAATGCGCCGATCGGATAACCGCCGCCTTGGGGAACCGCGAAGCCCCGGATATCAGTTGTCACCGGAACAGGCGTGCCGCCATCGGCTGCAGGGCTGCCGCCAAGAAGCTGGAAGTCGAAACCAGCGGCGTTGACGAACTGCGGATCGGAGGTAACGGTACCCGTAATGTTTGGATTGGCGGGCTTGGGTCCAGGTCCAAAGAACAGGTTGTTCGAGCCGGAAACGCGCGAGCAGGTCGAGCAGTCCTGGCCGTTGCCGTCCTCGGCATCAAGAAAGGGAATGTTCGTGTTCAGCGCAATGATGTTATTCGTCAGTTTGAGCTTCTTGTTCGGGTTCGGACCGGACATGATGACACCGGCGTTGCCACCAACGTAAGGCGGGTTGGCGAACGTGCCGCAGGCGTACATCGTGTTGTTGTACACGTTGATGGTGCCGCTGCCCGCCGGACCGCTGTTGGTCCAGCCCTGGGCGTGAATGCACGACCATGATCCCGAACCTTCAGGATTGTTCGGCCCCTTGCCCGCGTTATAGATCAGGTTGTTGTAGACCTCGATTGGTCCCTTCGACGGATCGACGGTCGCGAGGATGATGCCATCACACTGCGTATCGTGAATGATGTTGTCGTGGATCTTCAGGTCAAACTGATCGTGACCCGTTGGATCGCTCGATCCACCGCCAGTCAGCGGCGACGAGTGAATCTGCAGTCCTCGGCAGCCGTGAACATTCGCGATCGTGTTCCATCCGAAGTCGATATGGTTGCTGTCGGTCGAGAAATATACGCCGTGATACAAAGCTGAAGCGTTTGCGATACCGGTGTCGTGGACGTTGTTGCCATAGACGTCGAGATATGTCGAGACGCTGGTCTCATAGCAGGCCGACGCTCCGTTTCCATTCGGGCAAGTCATATCGTTGCCGATTACGCGCCAGTCGTGGACACCATAAGTCGTCAAAGCCTCGTCCTTGCCGCGAAGGTTGAATCCGGCGATCGTCCAGTAGTGCTCGCCTTGGCCCTTTGCGCGGATACCGCTGCTGCACGTATTGATCGCGCCAATCGTTGCCGTTTCCCCGGGGTAAGTGATGAGCGCAATCGGCTTGCCCGCAGCGCCGGAGGTCCCGCCAATGGTCAAACAGGAGTTCCAACCTTCGCCGTCATCGCTGCCCTGCGTAACGCCGTTACGCGCGTAGACCGTGTCGCCGGCCGTAACCGAATCTCGTGCCTTCACCAACGTGCGCCAAGGTGATGTGAAGCTCCCGTTATTCGAATCGCTTCCGTTGGTTGCGACGAAATAGATATTGCCGGGCCGCACCGTGAAGGGAAGTCCATTGGACGCGCCCGAGGGTGTGGTCACCACAATGTTGCCGGTGGTTGCGGCACTGCCCAATTGGAAGCTGACTTTGTTGTCGGACCACAAGCCGTACGAACTCGCACGTCCGCTCCCAATCGAGACAAATGAGGAACCTTGCGTAGCTCCAAAGCCGCGACCATACACAGTGACGAAAACACCGCCATTGTTCTGCCCGCCAGTATTGGGACCACTTTCCAAATCTGAATACAGGATGCGAGGACCGGATTGTCCATACGCTTGAGCCGCAATTAACAAGCTACAAACACTAAACAGTGCTATTCGAATCCCAGATCTGACTGGTATCATAGAACTTTTCTTCCCCTAAAACTCTGCCTTGTTTGGAGATACACTACCGGTCGGCAAGTACCGCAAAGCGTACTTGTGACACAAACGTCATAGTCATTCGCATGACTAGGTACTGTATCTGAGTGTTTGAGGGTACCACATATCCGTGGTATATGTCCTCAAAAAAGTACTACGAAATGTCTAGTACGGTCGTTCTGCCTCTATATTGCAGAAAGTTAGGGGTTCAGTGTTAGCGGTGAGCCACTTAGACTTGACTAGAGGGAACCCTAAGTACTCGTGCGAGGGTCCCCTAGGGAGGGGCTTAAAAGGCGAGCGACCTTAAAACTCGTCAGGAACGGGACATGAATAAACGCGTCATCTCTCTCTGTTATCACGATGTTAGGGAAAAATCTGAGGCTGTCATTACGCAAGAGCCCAGGACAGCGCGAGATCTTTATGCCCTCGGTCGAGCCCGGTTCCGGGAGCATTTGGCCGCAATCCAGTCGAGCCCTGCCGGCCAGCGAGTCGCCACTACGAGAGCCCTCGGCCAGGCAGATAACTCGTGTGTTCTGTTCGCGTTCGACGATGGTGCGCAGTGCGCCCTCCAGTACATCGCCGACGACCTCGAGCATCACGGCTGGCGCGGTCACTTCTTCGTAACCACAAGTTGGATCAGTCAACCCGGGTTTCTTGATCCGTCGGGAATCCGCGAGTTAGACCGGCGGGGACACGTCATTGGAAGTCATACAGTGACACACCCATCTCGAATGTCTGCACTGTCGCGCCGGCAGCTCATGGCCGAGTGGAGCGACAGTTGCGCCGCGCTGTCCGATATTCTTGGCTCCCCAGTCGATGTGGCGAGTGTCTCTGACGGGTACTACTCTAGGCTTGTTGGGGAAACGGCGGCAGAAGCAGGAATTCGCTTTCTATTTAACTCGGAGCCGGTCACAAAGGTGAACGAGGTGGACCGCTGCCTCGTCCTGGGCCGGTTTTCGATCCAGCAGTCAACCACGGCAGCCGAAGCTGCGGCGCTTGCAAACTCGCGATGGTTGCCGCGCGCGCTACAGTTTGCCGGCTGGAACTCGCGAAAGATTCTAAAGCAGATCGGCGGCGAGCACTACCTTCTTGTCCGGTCTCGCCTTCTGCAGACCTTGAGGTCCCGCCAAGTTTCGAAGACATGACCTACTCTCAGCCGTTGTTCCCGCTCTTATTGATCCTTTTGGTGATTGCGGCCATACGGACGCAGTTTTCGCGGCCAAACCGAATTTTGTTGGCTGCCGTTTGTTTAATTTTCCTCTGCTCCTGGCCACCCGCCGCGTACCTGTTCCTTTACCCGTTCGAATCACGTTACCCGATGCGGCCGCCAGACGATCGGAGCGTCGGTGCGATCGTAGTCCTGTCCTCTGCCTGGTTTCCTCCCTATCCGCCGCTTCCGACACCGATCCTCGGCACCGACACCTTTGAGCGCTGCGCTTACGCCGCGTGGCTACACAACCACTGGCAACATGTGCCCGTCCTTGCTTCAGGCGGTGGCAGCCGGGGTTACATGCCGTACTCGCTCACGATGAGAGAGGTGATGGCGAAGCAGGGTGTGCCGGAAGACTCGATCTGGACGGAGCAGAAGTCGACATCAACGTACGAAAACGCTGCGTTTTCAGCCGCGATCCTGAAGCAACACGGGGTCCGGCGGATCTGCCTGGTGACTGAGGCTTACCACATGGCCCGCGCGGAGCAGTGCTTCCGAAAGCAGGGCATCGAGGTCGTCCCGGCGGCATGTGGATTCCGAATCCCTCTGCACTGGCATGCGTCTGAGTTTGTCCCATCATGGGAGGCGATTTCCTGGAATGAGGAGTTGCTCCATGAACTGGTGGGTTTCGCTTGGTACAAGGCCCGTGGCCGGGTCTGACTGGCTACGACTTTCGCGGCGACTGACTGTGCGTTGTAAGGTGACGCAATCAAAAGTTTCTTAAATCCTTATAATTAATGTGATTGCATGTTGATAAAACAACATGCTTTTTCTACTTGTGTCGAGACTTGCGGGAGCATCCCTGCCGCAAGGCATATTCCCGGCGGTAAAGATTGTCAAAGGGAGAGGTTAATCGCCTCTCCCTTTGGCTTTTCAGGGGACCTCCCTTCCACTGTCTTTTATCGGCGCTCGCTCCAGCTACGTTTGGCCCAAATGCCCAGTGCGCACCCAAATTGATCGGAGCACCGCGCGGTGTCGATGCCAGGACCTTAACAGTGGCTACCACCAGGACATGGAAACCGGAATCAGAAACGCAAAAAATAGCCTATCGGCGTTGATCAAGGCGGCACAGGCGGGTGAAGAAGTGTTTCTGACCCATCGTGGAGAACGGGTGGCGGCGATTGTCGCAATTCCGAACGCTAAAAGTCCCAAGCGAGGACGTGGGATGTGGAAGGGAAAGCTACCTGTCAATTGGGAAGAAGAGTTCCGGCGCGCTAAACGGCAGACTGACGCCGATTTCTACAACAAATGAATATTTTGTTGGATACCCAAGCCCTCATCCGATGGCTGGAGGACCGGACGCCGCGACGCCTGACCCGCTTGCTCATGAAGCCGCAAACGATGATCGCAGTATCCGTCGTGACGCCTTGGGAAATAGTGATGAAGCCGCAGCTTGGGTTGCGTCCGGCGCAGATAGTTGAAGCCATCGAAGAGATCGGGGCGCGATTACTGCCGGTCCAACTGGCGCACCTCGAGAAGCTCGAGAGTCTTCCATCGCCCCGGGAACATCGCGATCCTTTCGATCGCATGCTGATCGCACAAGCGTTGAGCGAAAGTTATGCGATCGCCAGCGCAGACGAGCGTTTCACTTTATATCCGGGTCTGAACGTCCTCTGGGGCTAACTTGCCAGGTACTGTCTAGGAAACGAAAAGGCTTCCTACGACAGCACGTTTTTGACACAACCCCCCATCAGAGCTGTGCAAGGAATCCCTAGACCGGGAACAAGGTGCCGCGGCCGAGGAGGTTTTGAGGGTCGAGACGGTGCTTGACGGCGAGCATGGCCTCGATTTGCTCAGAGTTGTACTGGATGGCGAGTAGGTGGCGCTTGCGCTTACCGAGACCGTGTTCGGCAGAGACCGTCCCGCCCATGTCGACGGCGGTGCGGGCAAGGCTCGTGATCAGGTCCATGGCTCGTGTTGATTCTGCTTCATCGGCGGGCAGGATGTTCACGTGTACGTGAGCGTCGCCGATGTGGCCGAAAATCACGTAGCGGCCCGAGAACTCCGGCTCGAGGACCTCGCGGTAGGCGCGCATCATATCGCGGCTACGGTCGAGGGGAACAGCGAAGTCGGTGCCGAGCTTGCGAAGCCCGCGTTGCCGGATGACCGTGTTTACGGCCTCGGGCAACGCGTGCCGGAAACGCCGAAACTTCTCGCGGTCGGCATCGCTCATCGCGAACCACGAGTCGGCGGAGAGGGCCTTGGCGGCCTCTAAACGCGCTTCCCAGGCGTCGTAGTCGGCGTCGGATGCGATTTCCTGTTCGATGAGGAGAGCCGCACACGCGTTCCGAGGCACCTCGGGATACTTTTCGCGCAGGAGCCGCAACGAGCCCGCGTCGAAGAACTCGATCATGCGCAGGAGCGGGATGGGACGCCACGCGTCCACCGCATCGAGAGCACTTTCTTCCGTCTTGAAGAAGACAACACCGGAGATCAGCTCACCTGGGAGCTTCACTAGATGCAACTCGGCTTCCGTAATGACGCCAAGAGTGCCTTCAGAGCCGATGAACAGGTCGACCCAGTCCATTCCCGGATACAACAGAAAGCCTGCGGAATGTTTGGTCGTGGACGGACGCGGAATCAACGGCGTGTCGAAGTCAATGCGATCGCCGCGACGAAACTCGCGGACGGTGCCGTCCATCAAGGCAACCCGGAGGGCTTGCACATGACTGCGGGTGTCACCGCATCGAAAGCTCCGTGATCCGCTCGCATTGGTGGCGATGCTGCCGCCGACGGATGCGGCCATTTCCGTGGGATCGGGCGCATAGAACTGGCCTGTGGGGAACGCGGCCGCCTGCAGATCCTGCAAGAGCACGCCCGAGCCCGCGCGAGCGAACCCCTGGTCAATGTGGATGCGTGTGAAGCGCTCGAGCGACACGACCCAGCCCCCGTGGGGAACACGTCCACCTGCAACTCCAGTGCCGGCACCCGCAACGGTCAGCGGCACATTTGCGGCACTAGCTTGCCGGATCAGATCACAAAGCTCGGCTTCATTGCTCGGGGTATAGACGGCTTCCGCTTCGCCCCGATAGCCGCTCGCGTCTTCAAGGTACGCCTGATTCACACTTCCAGAATAACGGGCATGATCAAGGGCCGGCGCGACGTTTGCTTGGTTAAGAACCGCTTCAAATCAGCGCGGATCTTTTCCTGCATGACGCCCCAATCCGTGCGCTCCTCCGCGTTTGAAGTCTCGAGCGTGCGAGCGACAATCTGGCGAGCTTCCGTCATGATGCCTGCCGACTCCTCGAGCGAGACGAAGCCTCGGGAAACAATCTCAGGCAAGCCCTCGGGACGCCCCGTGTTCTTGTTGATCGCGATGATCGGGAGC
>DASQVJ010000573.1:0-4571 GCA_035640835.1 Bryobacteraceae bacterium | reverse complement strand
CAGGATCCGAACAATCTCACCTTCGGCTTTGCCGCCCCGGTCGATGAAGGTGATGCGTGCTACCACGCGATCGCCATGCATCGCCTCGGTCGCGTTATCGGGCGAGACGTAGATGTCGCCCCGCATTCCTTCAATGGCTTTCTCCGGCACGACAAAGCCGAAGCCGTCGCGATGCATGTTGAGCTTTCCGACGGAGTACTCCCGGCTTTTGCCCGCCACGACGTACTGGTCGGTCTTGAGCTCGATGACTTCGCCCCGCTCGGCTAATCGCGTCAGGATCCGGTCCAGCTCGACCCTTGCTCCACCCTTGATCGAGAATTCGCGGACCAGCTGTTTGAAGGAGGCTTTTGCGTGTGGAAGCCGGCCGATATGGTGCAGGACCGACGCTTCAGTCAGGCGGGGATCCCCTTTCGCCACGGCTACAATTATAGGATGCAATTGCATGCCGTGCGCTTGCAGTTTCCCTCTGATTCCAACCTGATTCTCGGCTCCAGCCACTTCATCAAAACCGTTGAAGATATCTATGAGGCCATCGTCAACACGAACCCCGGCATGAGTTTCGGAGTCGCATTCAGCGAAGCCTCCGGCCCTTCTCTTGTGCGCGTCGATGGCAATGACGACGAGCTGAAGCAGATTGCGACCCAAAACATTGTGGACCTCGCATGTGGCCACGCTTTCCTGATCGTTCTGCGAGGCGGATTCCCGATCAACGTCCTCGGCCGCATCAAAGATGTGGCGGAGGTTTGCACCATCCATTGCGCGACAGCGAATCCGGTCGAAGTCATCGTTGCCGAGACCGAGCAAGGTCGAGGCATCCTGGGCGTCATCGACGGATCCTCGCCTAAAGGCGTCGAAGGCAGCGAGGAGACCTCGGCGCGCCATGCCTTCCTGCGTAAGATCGGCTATAAGCGATGATGATCACGAACGAGGCTCAACTTGACGGCCTGCTTTCGAGTCCATCGCAGGCCGATGTCGCGGCCATGCGCGCACTTGACGGCGACATCGCCATTCTCGGCGCTGGCGGAAAGATGGGGCCTACCATGGCCCTGCGCGCGATGGAAGCCAGTCGGAAGGCCGGTGTCGACCGGAACATTTTTGCCGTGTCACGTTTCAGCGATCTGGACGTTGCGGACCAGCTACACGCCGCCGGAATTCAGGTAATCGGAGCCGATCTGCTCAATCGTGACGAATACAGCCGCCTGCCGGACGCTCCGAACGTGCTCTACCTCGCCGGCCGCAAATTCGGAAGCAGCGGCGCGGAGCACCTCACATGGGCCATGAACGCCTACGTGCCGGCCCTTGTGTGTGAGCGATACGCAGACAGCCGTGTCGTTGCGCTCTCGAGCGGCAACATTTATCCATTGCTCCCGATCTCTTCGGGCGGCGCCACCGAACAAACAAAAACCGCACCTGTTGGAGAGTACGCACAGTCAGTCCTGGCCCGCGAAAGGATCTTCGAATACTTTTCCGATCGTAACGGCACACCTGTGCTGCTCGTACGCCTGAATTACGCCGCGGAAATGCGTTACGGCGTTCTCCTCGATATCGGTCTGTCCGTGTTCGAACGCCGACCAATCGACCTCCGCATGGGAGCCGTCAATGTCATCTGGCAAGGCGATGCAAACTCCGCGTGTCTCCGAGCCTTCAATCTATGCTCCTCTCCGCCACGCGTTCTCAACCTGACCGGTCCCGAAACAGTATCGGTTCGACATGTTTCAAACATTTTCGGTCAACACTTTGGCGTTGAACCGATCTTCACCGGCGAGGAATCGAACAACGCGCTATTGAACAATGCGTCTGTTGCGCATCGCACGTTTGGTTATCCATCAGTCACGCTCTACCAGATGATCGAGTGGACAGCACACTGGATCGGAATGGGCGGCACGACACACGGTAAACCAACCAAGTACGAGGTAACGGATGGCAAGTTCTGAAGCACTTCGCAGGCGCCTGTTCGAAGGGCTGGTGATCCCTGCTCATCCACTTGCTCTCACGGCGGAGCGAAAGCTCGACGAGCGTCGCCAGCGCGCGCTCACCCGGTACTATCGGGACGCTGGAGCCGGAGGAATCGCAGTCGCCGTCCACACGACTCAGTTCGAGATCCGGGAGCATGGTCTTCTCCAACCGGTCCTTGAGCTTGCCGCACAGGAATCAGGGAACCTGCTGCGCATCGCCGGCGTGGTTGGTCCCACCGTGCAGGCCGTTCGAGAAGCAAGGCTCGCGGCTGATCTCGGCTACGACGCCGTACTCCTCAGCCTCGCCGCGCTCTCCCACGCGACGAATCGCAAACTGATCGAGCACTGCAGGGAGGTCGCCCAAATCCTCCCGGTCGTCGGATTCTACTTGCAGCCCGCCGTCGGCGGCCGCGTCCTGCCATTCACCTTCTGGCGGCAGTTCGCCGAGATTGACAACGTCGTCGCCATCAAAGTAGCGCCTTTCAATCGCTATCAAACCCTTGATGTGGTCCGAGCGGTCGCCGAATCCGGGCGCGCCCGCGAGATCGCCCTCTACACCGGCAACGACGACAACATCGTTCTCGACCTGCTCAACCCCGCCTTCTCAGGAGGTCTTTTGGGCCACTGGGCTGTGTGGACCCACAATGTCGTGGAACTCATCAAGAGACTCGACCAGCTCAGCTTGTGTGAGGCTTTAAGTCTCAACGCGCAAGTGACTGATGCCAATGCCGCTTTCTTCGACGCGGCAAATGGGTTCCAGGGCTGCATCGCCGGCATCAACGAGGTCCTCCGCCGAGCCGGACTCCTGCAGGGCCGCTGGTGCCTGAACCCCAACGAAGACCTGTCGCCGGGCCAATCCGAGGAGATCGACCGGGTCTTCGCGGCCTACCCGCACCTCAGCGATTTTGGCTTCGTTTCGTCAAATCTGGATCGCTGGCTGAGCTAGTACCGAGCGGCAGATTCTTTCGGAGCGGTCGAGAGCTTCTTCCGGAAGCTTGCCGCTTCATCCGACCGGCCAGACATCTCATAGATGGTTGCCAGCAGTTCAAGCCCCTCGTCCCCGCGCGGGTCTTTGGTGATGTTGATCTGCGCGTGCGCGAACCGGCCGACCTCGATGGCCTTCGCGTAAAGTCCCCTCGCCAGGTAAATCCTCGCCAGGAAAAGCAGCGCACTGATGAACTCCGGCGTGCTCTTGCCGACGTGCTGTTCGTGAAGCTTAACCGCACGCTCGAAGCATTCCACTGCCGTCTCGAGGTCACCGGCGCCCGCATGGGCCTTCCCGAGCCATTCGAGCGTCACCATGAACTCTGGCGCATCCTGGGTCAGAGTCTTCGCAATCAGATCACTCGCGGCCCGGAAAGTCTCGATGGCCGCAGGATAGGCGTGCGCCGCCATGTGCGCTTCACCCAGCGTCTGCAACGCCTTACCTGCCTCAATAGAACCCTCTCCATGAGCGTTGCGAGCAAGTGCCACAGCCGTCTCGAGCACCTGGATCGCCTCACCCAGATTCACATGCATCAGGGTCCGCCCGAGCTGCAGCCTTCGATCCGCAACAGCAATGTCGTTGCCCTTTTTCGATTCCGCAAACTGGAGCGCCTCGCGCTGCGATCGAATCGCCGCCTCCACATCCCCGCGGCCGAACTCGGCCTCGCCTCGCAGCCCGATCAGCTTTGCTTTCATGGCCGGATTGCCGGTTTGTCCGAGAGCAGCCTTCACGGTCTCCTCAGCCTCCGAGTACTTCTTCTGCTTTATCTGCGCAATCGCCACATTTGAAAGCATTTCTGCCCGAGACTCCGCCAACTTCTCTGATTTGGCGACGATGCCATACCAGCGCTCGGCTTCGGACCAGTTTCCGACTCGCATATGGCCTTCAGCTTCATAGTGATAAACGCGCCGGTTGCGGTAAAACTTGATGCCCATCGGCACCGCCCAAATCGATACCGTCAGTAATCCGGTCGCAAACCCGACCACAGCTCCGCCCATACCCCCGACGAACAGCGCACAAATCAAGCCGGCCACTGCGGCCAGGATGCGAAACGGTGAAAGCATAAGAGGCCCACAGTTTAGCATCCAAAGGACTATGAAAGCCCGCCCTTTCATGTGGGGTATGTCTTAGTGTTTTCAACTGAGTGCGGAGTTTAACTTAAAGCGGGACATCACGCCGAAACGGCAGGGATAATACCTCTGGGAGAGTCACCTGATCCGGCTCGAGCAGGCCGTCCACTCCGATGATGATCTCCTCCTGCGGCACATCATCCCGATACGTTCCGTGGAGCCTGTCCCAGATGCTCAGCCCGCTCGACCAGTTCGAGTTGACCTCGCGCTCGAGGATCGAATGATGGATGCCGTGCAGCCTTGGCGTCACCACGAACATCGATAGCCAACGATCGAGCTTCTCCGGGATCGCCCAATTCGAGTGATGGAACAGGATGGAAACGAACAGTAAACCCTGCCAAAGCTGGAACGCCTGAGGAAGAGTGCCGATCACCAGAATCTGGGCAGCCCGGAAGGGTACCGACATGAGCATCTCGCCGAAGTGAAAGCGCAGCGCCGTGGACGCGTCCATATCCAGGTCCTGGTGGTGGGCGCTGTGAAAACGCCACAAGAAACTCACGC
>DASQVJ010000572.1:0-5593 GCA_035640835.1 Bryobacteraceae bacterium | reverse complement strand
CGGCTCATCGGAGACTCGAAGCAGCTACTGTCGAGCTCCAGAGGCTCTGGCAGGTTCGGGTGAATGCAGATCGGAGACGTCTGGAGTCGTTGACGGCGCATCTGACGCAGCTGAGTCCGGTGAAAGTTCTCGAGCGAGGTTATGCGATCGTTCGGGACGAGCAAGGGCACGTCGTTCGCGACGTGGATTCGGTTACGGCAGATCAGCGGCTGCGGGTTCGTGTCGCTACGGGCGAATTTTCAGTGCGTGTGGATGCCGAGTAGCCCATAGCAATATCAATTCGCGATATGCTCTCGCGGAGGAACACGTATGAGACTCTCCGCTCTTCTCTTCTGCCTCCTGCTGCCCTTGCCGGCCGCGACATATGCGATTGAAAATGTTTCCGTCCTGCCGATGGATCGGGAACGGGTTCTCGATCAGCAGACGGTCTTGGTGAAAGACAACAGAATTGTAGAGATTGGTGGTGCCGGTCGGGTGAAGGTCCCCGCGGATGCAACGCGGATCGACGGCAAGGGCAAGTTCCTCATACCGGGTATCGCTGAGATGCACGGGCATCTGCTGCCTGCGCAGGCGTCGGCCCAGGAAGTGGACGATGTTCTGTTTCTTTACCTGGCGAACGGAGTAACACTGGTCCGCGTGATGCTTGGGGGTCCGCACAGCGTGACATTGCGCGATGAAGTTGCGAGTGGGAAGCGACTTGGTCCCACGCTGATAGTGGCAGGTCCAGCGCTGAGCGGGCAATCGGCGCCGGATCCAGAGACCGCAATGCGGATGGTCCGGGAGCAAAAGCAAGGTGGGTTCAACCACATCAAGGTCCAGGAAGGTCTGAAGCGCGACACCTACGACGCGCTTGCGAAGACCGCCAAAGAGAATTCCATCCCGTTTGCAGGTCACATACCGGCCGATGTTGGCGTGTGGCACGCTGTTGAATCCGGGCAGTCGACCATCGATCACCTGGACGACTACGTCGAGGCGATCGAGAAGAAAGAACAAAACATCCCAAAATTGGTTTCGACTTTGAAGAAGGCCAATGTATACAGCGTGCCGACGATGGCGCTTTGGGAAACCTTCTGGCTGGTCCAGCCGATGGACCAGTTGAGGTCTCGCTCGGAGTTGCAGTACATGCCGGCGGCGCTTGTGAATAACTGGGCGGCATCGATCGAGAAAAGACGGTCCACCTTTCAGCCGGAAGAAGGCAAGGAGTTGATCGCGCTGCGGAACAAGATCTTGAAGGCGCTCAGCGATGGAGGCGCACCGATCATCTTCGGTACGGACTCACCGCAGCTCTTCAGTGTGCCCGGCTTCAGTATTCACCGGGAGATGGACGCGATGAAGAGGGCCGGGTTGACCAACTATCAAATCCTGGCTTCAGCCACCCGGAGCCCTGCAGAGTATTACAAGACGCGGGATTTCGGTACGGTGGCACCGGGCAGACGTGCGGATCTTCTTCTGCTGGATGCGAATCCGCTCCAGGATCTCGCGAACACCCAGAAGGTGGCGGGAGTGATGGTTCGAGGTCAATGGATACCGAAGGAGCAGATCCAGACGAAGCTGGCCGACATGGCAAAGCGGAACGCGCGCTAGCGAGGCGGCTGAGTGGTGACGAACGTCTCCGAGATATGGTCGTGCCAAGAGAGGCGATGCTCGTCAAAGAGCGACCACAGCAATCCGAGGCCGGCCGCGACCACGCTGATGCATGCACCGCCGAGCCGCTGGATGCGCTGGCGACGCGAAGGTCGATGACCGTCGAAGTTAGTCAGGTAGAGGCCCATGAAGCGCATACCTGGAGTGTCCGTCTCACCGACGGAGAAAAGCAGACGGTAGAAAAACAGAATCACGAGTGCCGAGCCCAAATAGAACAGCCACGTGCGATCGCCTAGATCGATAGGCGTTCCGAGCACTTGCAGCGTAGTGATGAAGGCCAGGGTGCCACCGAAGCTCAGACTGAAGTCGACCGCTGCGCTGATGGCGCGCTCACGAAAACCGGCGACCGGAGCGTCGCGGCAAATACTGGGGGCCGGAGTATCCTCCGAGTACTCGAAATCGAAATTCGTTTGGAACTCGCGGACCGTGGACGCAGAGCGTTCCCTGGTTCGCGTGACGGCATGATGCTTGCGAGCTGTCGCCGTCTTCGGTGCGACCACCTGTGGGCCGAAGAGCGATGCCTGACGTCCCGGGCCGCGACTCGCGGGAGCTTCCGGAGGGGCGACTACACGCAGAACGGGCTTCGAGCGCGAGACGGGCTCCTCGACCGTTTGAGTGTGCAGCTGAGGAGCCGCGCTCCCCGTGATCACTTGGGCAACGGGCTTCTGCGAGCCGAGACGCCGCCCGCATCGACCGCACCGGTGATCTTCTTCCTGAGTTGTCGCACCACAATAGGAACAGTTCATGCTCGAAACTCCATCCGTTCGCTGCCGACCTCCGGGCGATCGGATCCGAAGCTATACAGCGTTGCAGTTACACGAGCCCGCATGCTACTTTTCGGAATTGAAGACAGGGCTCAAACGCAAATCCGTCCAGTCTCTTCGTAACATAATTGGGCGGAAATGTCACGAACTTTTTTGGACTCTTTGTCTTCTGTTTTGTATTGCATCCGAGCAAAACCTCTTCGCTCAGTTGAACTCCGCCCCTGAAACAGCTAGAACCCAGAGCACTTCACTTCCCCCTCCGGTGTTCGTCCCGCAAGGCCGGGAACTGATTCCAAAGGGGGAAGTCGACATTGAAGCGCTCAGCCAGGAGCGCGAGGGTCCGAACTATAAGCTGCGCGGCCGAGTGAAGCTCGAGACTGCGGAGATGGTGCTACGGGCGGATGAACTCGACTACAACGAGGAAACAGGTGATGCCGAAGCACGCGGCAATGTTCGATTCGAGCATTTTGTAGGAGGCGAAACGATCCAGGCGGAACGCGTCGAGTACAACGTCAATTCCGAGACGGGCAAGTATTACGATGTACGCGGTTCGTCCCCAGCGCGGCTGGATGCTCGTCCCGGCATTCTCACCACCACAAGCCCGTTCTCGTTTCAAGGCAAGTGGGCCGAGCGCATCGAGAACCGCTACATCCTGCATGACGGATTTATCACGAACTGCCGGCTACCGAAGCCGTGGTGGATCCTGAAGGGACCTACGTTTGACATCATCCCGGGAGATCGAGTGATCGCGAGAAACTCGACGTTCTATGTACGGAAGGTACCGCTGTTTTTCACGCCAGTCTTTTACAAATCGCTTCAGCGGATGCCGCGGAAAAGCGGATTCCTGACACCGAGTCTCGGCAATAGTTCGCGACGCGGAATGATGGTTGGCGGCGGGTACTATTGGGCGATCAATCGGAGCTACGACGTGATGTATCGCGGGCAGTATTTCTCCCAAAGAGGATTGGCACATAACATCGATTTTCGAGGGAAACCGGCAGAACGAACGGATGTAACCCTCAATGTCTATGGTGTCCAGGATCGCGGACGATTGCTCGATAACGGCACGCGTATCAAAGAGGGCGGCTATCTGATCCTGCTTGGAGCCAGGTCGGAACTGCCGAAGGGCTTCAGCGCGCGCATTTTGTTTAATTATCTCAGCTCGTTCACGTTTCGACAGGCATTCACGGAAAACTTCTTCGAAGCGATCTTTTCGGAAGTGCACTCCGTCGGGTACGTGACCAAGCATTGGTCGAGCTTTGGACTCAACGCCGTAGTAGAGAGAAACGAGAACTTTCAGAACGTCGAGGAAATCATCGTCGAGCAGGCGGCGGAGGCCGAGGGCGGCACCCTTACGCGGGTACAGCGGGTCGAGAATCGCATCGTGATCCGCAAGCTACCATCGCTCGAGTTTCTGAGCCGCGATCGCCCGCTGCTCAATAAGAATCTACCGGTCTGGATATCGTTCCGAAGTTCCGGCGGCCTGGTGAGTCGCAGCCAGAAGGAGTTTCGTACCGGAAACTTCGTGGATCGACTGGATGTGGAGCCTCGCATCATGACCGCGATCCGGTGGAAGGACTTCCACCTTACGCCGGCTTTCTCCATCCGCGAGACGAATTATGGGTCGACCTTCGACACCGAGGGCCGGGTGCAGGCGACAAGCATGACGCGCAGCTCGCGCGAGTTCTCGGCTGGCTTGGCCTTCCCGAGTCTGGTTCGTGTGTTTAACGGACCGTCCTGGCTCGGGGAGAAGGTGAAGCACGTGATCGAACCGAGAGCCAACTTCCGCTACGTGTCTGGCGTAGGAAGCGAATTCAGGAACATCATTCGTTTTGACGAGAACGAGTTGCTGAGCAACACGACCGAACTGGAGGTCTCGGTAGCGAACAGGATCTACGCGAAACGAGCCGGACTGGTGCGCGAAGTTCTCAGCCTGGAGGTGACGCAGCGGCGTTTCTTCGATCCAACATTTGGAGGCGCGGTGGTTGACGGTCGGAGAAATGTACTGCTCAGCACCGCGACACTCACCGGGTATACGTTTCTTGACGGGCCTCGTCGATACTCGCCTGTCGTTTCGGTCTTGCGCATGATGCCGACAAACACGATTGGGATTGAGTGGCGCACTGACTATGATCCGCTGCGAAGCAAAGTTGTGAATAGTTCGTTCACAGCGGACGCGCGACTCAGGCAATACTTCTTCTCATTCGGCCATACGCAGGTGGGAAGTGTACCGGCACTGAGTCCCTCGGCGAATCAGCTTCGAGGCTTGGTTGGAATCGGCCAGGAGAACAAGCGAGGCTGGAGTGCCGCGTTCACAGCAGTCTACGACTACACGACTCGCGTGATGCAGTTTGCGACGACGCAGGTGACTTACAACACCGATTGCTGCGGCTTGAGCGTGCAGTATCGACGGTTCAACTTCGGCGTCCGTAATGAAAACCAGTTTCGAATAGCGTTCGCAGTGGCCAACATTGGAAGCTTCGGTACCCTGCGCAGGCAGGAGCGGATTTTCTAAAACAAGACACACGGCCCCAAAAGGGCAGCGTGCGGTGATAAGCTGTCTGCTCCGAGAAGGAAACAGCCCCCATGAGAAACAACTTCGCAGTCCTTGCGCTGCTGGTGCTGGCGAATGTCGCCAGTGCGCAGCAATCTCCAAAGATCATCAATACGGTAAAGCAGAAGCTGGCCGCCGGGAAACAGGTGGTGGGCGGGACGGTTCAGATACCTGACCCTGACACCTATTGCGCCATGGCAAACTCCGGTTTCGATTACCTGTGGATTGAAATGCAGCACAGTCCGCTGACCTATCAGGACGTGGCCCATATGATCATGGCCTGCAAAGGAGCACCAGCACTGCCGTTCGTGCGCATTCCTGACGCTACTGAGGGAGACGTGCAGAAGGCGATGGATATGGGCGCGCTCGGGATCATCATCCCGATGGTCGAGAACGTCGAGAAGGTTCGGAATGCTGTGAAGTTCGCCATGTATCCACCCAAAGGTAAACGCAGTCAGGGTGCTGGTTACTATGGATCGTTGTACGGGCCCGATTATCGAAGGTTCGCTAATGACAACGTGGTGATTGTGGCGATGGTGGAATCGCCTGCGGGTGTACAGATCGCAGGAGAACTTGCGGCGATCCCGGAGGTGGATGTGGTCTTCGTCGCCAGCACGGATCTCAGCAGTTT
>DASQVJ010000571.1:0-4268 GCA_035640835.1 Bryobacteraceae bacterium | reverse complement strand
GCCAGTTCCAGCCGGCCAGACCCTCGAGAAAACTTCGAGTCGCCTTTTGACAACACGGTAGGAAAGTGCCGCGGAACCACCTCACCGGGCGTCGCTACATTACCGTGCAGCAGCACCGGCATATCGCGCACCTCACCGGGCTTGTAGTTGATGAAAGTGTAGTTCGCATCCGAGCCATCCACATACTGGGCCGCGTCGTAGACAGCGTTCGTAAACGGCTCTGTCGAGGTCAGGTTGCGGAGCCGCCTTCGTTCCGCCGCCTCGGCAGCAGCAGCGGGATCCGAAGGGGGAACCTCCGGGCGCGCGGGGAATGTCCAGTATTTTTCGAGATTCGTGACCAGCTTCGGATATCGATCTTCGAGCTGCTTTATCTCGTCCCGGAGGCTCTCGATCTCAGCTTTCCATCGAGTCACCCGGGGCGCCGCATTTTCCACCGTGGAAGCCTCTTTGGTCAGCAGGTTGGCCGAATACTTCAGGTCGAACAACCGGTTCTGTATCCACAGATAACGGGTCTCTACAGCCGGATCGATATCGAACAGAGGCCGTTCCGCCCGCATGGTGGAGGCGAAGACACCCATCAGCCCGTAGTAATCCTTCGTGGGAATCGGGTCAAACTTATGATCGTGACAGCGTGCGCACGCGACGGTCAGGCCCATCAAACCGCGTGTTACGGCATCGACTCGCTCATCCCAATCGTCCGTCATGAACCCGCCGATCACATCAGCGGACAGGCGCTGATCCTTGTGATAGACGGGAGCCGCTCCCAGGTAGCCGAGGGCCCGCATATCCTCGCGCGGAGTTCCCGGCATCAGGTCTGCCGCAAGTTGAAGCTTTACGAACTTGTCATAAGGGACGTCCTTGTTGACGGCCTCGATGATCCAGTCGCGGTATCTCCATGCAAACGGGTAGGGCGGGTTCGTTGCTTCCGATGTGGGATTATCCTCTCCGAATCGCGCCACGTCCATCCAGTGTCTGCCCCATCGCTCGCCGTAGTGTGGAGAAGCCATGAGACGGTCAATCAACTTCTCGTATGCGTCGGGCGACTTGTCCTGAACAAAGGCCTGGACTTCCGCAAACGTCGGCTTGTATCCCACCAGATCCACATAGGCGCGCCGGACCAGCGTAGCGGCATCAGCTGCCGGAGAAGGCTTCAGGTCCTTCGCTTCCAGCTTCGCCAGAACGAAGTGATCGATTCTGTTCTTCGACCAGGCAGTGTCTTTCAACACCGGCAACGGTTTCTCCGCAACGGGCTGGAACGCCCACCATTTGCGCCCCTCCTCGACCGACATCCCGCGCAGCGGAGTCACAGCGGCGGTCGCAGCACGCCCGGCTGGTTCCTTTCGGGGATCTGGAGCACCGGCGGCAATCCACTTCTCAAAATCGGTGATCACGGAGTCCGGCAGTTTGCCTGTCGGGGGCATTTGCAGGTGAGCGTCTGTGTAGCTGAGCGCCTTCAGCAAATGTCCTTCGGATGGTTTACCGGGGACCACGGCAGGACCGAGTGCGCCGCCCTTCAGCATTCCCGCGCGCGTATCCAGTACCAGACCGCCCATGGGCGCCTTCAGCTTCGTCGAGTGGCAGCCGTAACACTTGTTCGCCAGCACCGGCCGGATCTTCGACTCGAAGAAAGCATTGTCCGGAGTTTGTGCGAAGACGAGGGTGCTCGATAAAAGGGGCAACAGCCAGCTTCGGATTTCCATGCTCCTCCGAAATCGCCAATGTGCACTAGTCATTATCCTATTGGCAGTTCCCCAGTCGAGATACTGCCTAATTAGCCACGGATGAACACGGATAAGACTGTTGTTTTCAATCCGTGTTTACTGCATCGTTTCTCGTGCACTTCTCCATTGATCAACATTCCCTTCCTGCGCAAATTGGTCAATCGTCTTTAACTCCCGTTCCGTGAAGTCCAGTCTGTTTATCGCATCCAGCGAGTTGTCGAGCTGCTCCACAGTGCGCGCACCTATGAGTGCAGAAGTAACTCGCGAGTCACGCAGTGCCCAGGCGATCGCCATCTGTGCCAGGCTCTGGCCACGAGCCTGTGCAAGTTTATTCAGTTCCCGCACACGATGAAGGTTCTGTTCCGTTAACAACGATTTCTGGAACGAACCCTCGGCGGCCGCTCGCGCGTGGTCGGGCACTCCGGTCAGATATTTGTCAGTCAGGAGCCCCTGCGCCAGAGGAGAAAAAGCGATACAGCCGACACCCAATTCCTCCAGCGTGGCAAGCAAACCATCCTCAATCCATCGGTTCAGCATGGAGTAGGAAGGCTGGTGAATCAGCAAGGGAACTCCTTCGCTCTTCAGAATTTCCGCTGCCTGTCGCGTCCGTTCAGGACTATACGAGGAGATGCCGACGTAGAGCGCCTTGCCCTGCCGGACTGCATGTGCTAAAGCTCCCATGGTTTCTTCGAGCGGTGTGTCGGCCCATGGCCGGTGTGCATAGAAGATGTCCACGTATTCGAGTTGCATGCGGTGCAAGCTGTCGTCCAGCGATGCCAAAAGATACTTACGCGATGCCCCGATTCCATACGGGCCGGGCCACATGTCCCAACCAGCCTTGGTCGAAATGATGAATTCGTTCCTGTGGCCCTGAAGATCCTTCCGCAAAACGACGCCGAAGTTCTCTTCCGCGGAGCCGTACGGCGGACCATAGTTGTTCGCCAGGTCGAAATGGGTCACACCGCGATCAAAGGCTCGACGGATCATGGCGCGGCCGGTCTCGAAAACGTCGGATCCGCCAAAGTTCTGCCAGAGGCCCAGAGAGATTGGCGGGAGAACCAGTCCCGAACGGCCGCAGCGGCGAAATTGTGCGTTCTCATATCGGTGAGGATTCGCTAGGTAAGGCGTCACGTGATCAAAGTACCATCGTGCGCGGTGCACACAGTGGCCGCTGAGGTTCAGACGCTACGATTCGTTGGCAGGTATTTCGGCTGAGGCTTCCTTGCCGGCGGATCCGGCGAGCATCGTGAAAAAGAAGCGACTTCCCTCTCCTGGCGCGCTCTCGACCCAAATGCGGCCGCCGTGGAGTTCTACCAATCTCTTCGTGATTGCCAGGCCGAGTCCCGCACCATTCTGTCCACCACCCATGGAGGCGGCGTCGACCTGATGGAATTCCTCAAATATGGCCCGATGCTCGGTTTGGGGTATCCCGATGCCTGTATCGCTGACGAGGAAGCATACCTCGCGGTCGCCGATCTTGGCCGTCATACGTATCGTGCCTTCCGGCGGAGTGAACTTCACAGCGTTGCTTACAAGGTTATAGATGATCTGCTTGAAACGCTTGGGATCGGCATAGACGCGAAGTGCGGAGGGAACTTCATGGCGCAAATCGATTTGTTTTGCCTTGGCGAGAGCACCGGTAACAGACAGGACGTCTGAGATTGCATCGGCGGCCGCGAACTCCTCGTACTGCAGTTCGATTCTCCCTGCCTCGATCCGCGAGATATCGAGAATGTCATTGACCATGGCAATGAGGTGCTGCGCTCCTTCCTTTACGTGCTCGACATAATCGCTGTAGATTTCTCCGAGCGGACCCTCAGTCTGCTCAGCCAAGAGATCGGAGAACCCGGCAATCGAGTTGAGCGGGGTTCGCAGCTCGTGACTCATACGCGCGAGAAACTGGCTCTTCATGCGGCTGACTCTGGCCAGTTCCTCATTGCGCTCGGCAAGCTTTGTGTTCGCATCGGCCAACTGCGCTGTCCGTTGCGTGATCCTCTGTTCCAATTCCTGATTTAGTCGCAAAAGCTCTTCATTCAGTCGCCGAAGCTCTTGTTCTGCCTTCTTGCGCTCGGTCACGTCCATGGTAGTGCCGACAACTTCAATGACTTCGCCCCGCTGGTTCAAAACTGGATGAGCGATCGAGTGAAGGTGCTTCATCGTTCCGTCTGGAAGGATGATTCGAAAATCCTCCTCAGAATCCACTGTGCCCTTCTGCGTTGACGCCAGGCTGGCCCATTGTTCCAGTGCGGGCCGATCGTCAGGGTGAACCCTTTCAAGAAAGGTAGACATGGTCAGCTTCGTTGTCTCGGCCGCGTAGCCAAAAATACGAAACATCTCCTGTGACCAGAAGACCTCCTGCGTACGTACATCCCAAGCCCAACTTCCGCTTCGAGTCAATGTCTGAGCTTCGGCCAAGTAGCTTTGGCTCCGGCGGATGGCCTCTTCGGCGCGCTTCTGCTCCGTGATATCCGTGACGGCACCGACGAATTGGCAGCTCTCTTCGTGCCCTATGCGAGGGCGGCCAACGACCCGCACGTATTTGACCGT
>DASQVJ010000570.1:0-3611 GCA_035640835.1 Bryobacteraceae bacterium | reverse complement strand
TGCAGGAATGATCGAGTAGGTCTCCGTCCACTTCCCGCCCGCAGGAATCTTCTGCAGACTCGAGTACTTGCCTTCGTGAGCGAGGTTGAACGCGTTCGTGGGACCCGTCATTGGCTCGAAGCAGATGAACTCCCTGCCCTTCGGCGCGTAGACGACAGCCACAGGGTACTTGGGCCCGAACACAACACGCACTTCCTGTTTACGACCCTTCACCGTGAATTGCGGTTGCGTCCCTTGGAGTCCCCCAAACACGTCGTCGAGTTGCGTGTTCTTCAATGACACTTTCGTGCCGTAGGGATTTGGCTTCGTTTCGCCAGTCGGCACCAACGCGTCGTTCAGCGTGTAGTGGGTCGTCGCCGGCAACTCGACATTCCATTCGTCGCGTGGTGCGTCGCCAACGCGAAAGTATGGATGGAACGCCACCGACACCGGCATCGTGTCCGTCGACAGATTCTCGATTGTCGTGTGCACGCTGAGTTGCCCGTTTGAGAGGCGGTAGGTCATGTCGATGGTGTGCGCAAACGGAAATTGCGCCATCCAATCCGGATATCGCCAGAACTCGAGACGGCTGGTCAAAGTCGCACCCTCAGGCTTGGCTTCGATCGACACAATTTTCCAGTTTGGGGTGTATTGCACGAGTCCATGAATCGGCTTACCAGCCTGCGCACGCCCGAAATTCTTCAACTCGGGATTCAGTTGATAGCGTTTGCCGTTCGCCCAAAACCCATCGCCGTCCAGTCGATTCGCCCAAGGGGCAAGAAACGGGTTGCCGAGCAACGTCGGCTTGGCCTTCCACTCGGCTAGTGTCTTGTACGGCGTCCAGAAAAGGTCGGTGCCGTTGACCTTCATTTCATAGGCATTGTTCCCGATCGCAGGCACAATTCGAACCGTAGTCTTGCGAGCCTGGTCCCCCAATTCGATCACCTCGAAACCGTCGACAGTGATCCTCCGGGCAGTGTAGTTTTCCGCAGCTTGAGCTTGCATCGCGAATGCGAACAGAATCAGTAGGGATCGGCGCTTCATGTCCTGTCGACTTTATCAGGGTCGATCAGGTCCAGGCGAGTCTCGTCCTGGCAGCACCAGCAGACGCCGGGCGAATACGTGCGGATGTAGCAGACATCGCACCAGTACGTCACCATGAGTCTCTGGTTGTTCTTGTAAGTAAACAGGGCACGCTGGTGGTTCGGCAGAATCCGGAACTCCGAGCCCGACACTCTCTCGCCGAGAACTTCGAAATCGGCTCCGGCCAGGCGCTTATCTTCCAACACCTTGCGAGTGGGATCATCCGACAGGAGTTTCACGCTGGAACCGTCGGCCAGCTGCAGCGCTGGTCCGGGAACAAGCTTGCCTCGTAAGCGAGTTGCGTCCGCTTCTGTTCCGAGTAACGCGGTGGTTGGAATCAAAAGCAGGGTTACGAAGTGTCGCCGCCGCATAAGACCAGTGTAAGCCCCTTATGTCATAAGATGGTGTCTTCGCGGATGGCGAAAACCGTTTCGATCTTTGTCACTTGCATCGTGGACCAGGTATTCCCACGTGTCGGCTTGGCCATGGCGGACGTGCTGGAACGAGTGGGATGGCAGGTGGACTTTCGGCCTGAACAAACCTGCTGCGGACAACCAGCCTTCAACAGCGGCTATCGAACCGAGGCGCGAGCGGTCGCGAGGCGATTCATAGATGTGTTCGCCGACGCCGAGCACATCGTCGTTCCCTCAGGCTCATGCACTTCGATGATTTCGCATCACATGGCGGAATTGTTCGAGCCTGGGTCGCGCGAGCACGATGCGGCTCTCAACCTGCACCATCGTGTTTGGGAGTTTTCTCGATTCCTCATTGACGTGGCCAACTCCCCTGATGTCGGTGCACGTCTCGACGCCGTTGCTACGTACCACGATAGCTGTCACGCACTGCGGGAGTTGAAGCTCAAGAGCCCGCCTCGACAGCTGCTGAAACATGTGCGCGGCCTCGAGTTGGTCGAGATGGATGCGGCCGAAGAATGTTGTGGTTTTGGAGGCACCTTCTCAGTGAAGTTCGGCGACCTCTCTGCTGCGATGGCGCGGACGAAAATCAACAGCATTCAGAAGACAGGTGCAAGCGTCGTGATCTCCGTTGACAGCAGTTGTCTGATGCAGCTCCAAGGGGTGATGGATCGTGACAAGATTCCGGTCAGGACCATGCATCTGTCCGAGGTGCTCGCGTCCCGGTGAGGAACCATGCCTAGCACGCTGGTAAACATCTCCAGCACTCTTTCAAATGAGAGCCTTCAATCGGCGCTGTATGCCGCGACGGGACGTTTGATGCAACACCGGCGCGTCGCCATTGCGCCTGAGGTCCTCACCGACTACCAGGAGCTCCGGACCCAAGCGAACGCCCTGAAGCGTCACACCATCGACCATCTGGACCACTACCTGGAACAGTTCGAGGCCAATGTCATCCGCCACGGTGGACAAGTCGTCTGGTGCGAATCCGCCACCGACGCCGCCGATTTCATCGTCAAGCTGGCCAAAGAGCGGCAAGCCAAGCTGCTGGTGAAGTCGAAGTCGATGACCACCGAGGAGCTTCACCTCAACGATCGTCTTGAGCACCACGGGCTCGAGACCGTCGAGACAGACCTGGGCGAGTACATCATTCAGCTCGCAGGCCAGAAGCCGTATCACATCGTTGCGCCCGCCATGCACATGACGCGCTACGACGTCGCTCGAGTCTTCAGCGACAAGCTCGGCATCGAGCGCGAGGAAGTGCCTGAGAAACAGACGATGATCGCGCGCGCCGTTTTGCGGGAGAAGTTCCTTCGCGCCGACATCGGAATCACCGGCGCAAACTTCCTTGTGGCCGATTCGGGCGCTGTGGTGATTGTCGAGAACGAAGGCAACGCACGCCTGACCTCGACAGCTCCGGGCATCCACATCGCAGTAGCCGGCATCGAGAAGCTGATTCCTCGAGTCCAGGATCTTAGCGTGTTCCTGAAGCTCCTCGGCCGCAGCGCGACGGGCCAGCCGCTGACGTCGTACACTTCATTCCTATCCGGCCCCCGCAGACCCGGCGAGAAAGATGGGCCCGACGAGTTTTACGTCCTTCTTGTCGACAACGGCCGCACGAAGCTTCTCGAAAATCCGGAGCGCCGACAATCGCTGTACTGCATCCGCTGTGGCGCGTGCTTGAACCACTGTCCCGTGTACAGGAAGATCGGCGGTCACAACTATCCCTGGGTGTACTCGGGACCGATCGGCGCCATTCTCTCGCCCCAATTCCACGGGGTCCACAAGGACAAGTGGCTGCCCTACGCCTCGAGCTTATGCGGCGCGTGCGGCGAAGTCTGCCCCGTCAAGATCGACATCCCGAAGCTGCTGCTCGACCTTCGAAGTGATGTCGTATCGAAAACGAATCCAAGCTGGCCCGAGCGATTCGCTATGCGTGCCTACGCGTACGTGATGCAGCGTCCAAGCCTCTACGCGTTCGCCGGCAAGCTGGCCAGTTTCGGCGCGAAGCTGCATCTTCCAAACCCCTGGACTGCTCAGCGTGACCTTCCAGCATTTCCCCAACGAAGCTTCCGAGACGAATGGAAGCTTCGGCAAGCTCAACGAAGCTCTAAGTCATGACGGCGCGCGATCGCA
>DASQVJ010000569.1:0-3402 GCA_035640835.1 Bryobacteraceae bacterium | reverse complement strand
CGTCCCGCAGATCGTACCAGACCCCCAACGGCAGGCCCAAGCTCCACACCGTAAGAATCTCGCGGACTGCCATGTTTGCCTGCCTCTGTCGATCTCGGTTGCCGTGTCCGTTCTGTGCTGACTCGGAACCGGAAAGAGTCGAGGAGTAGCCCCATTCCGAGTTCCAGACTTCAATGTTCTCTCCTAATTCGTCGAAGATCCAACTGCGCAACCCGGCATAGGCCGGAGCCATGGCTTCCGGTCTGTCTGTTGTGTACGGATGCACGCTGATAGCACTTAAAATCGGAGCGAGGCTCCGGTCCAATGCCCGCCTGGCATACGGGAGTTCCAGATTGGAGATTCCGCCACTCGAGATGATAGCCGAAGGATCAGCGCGGCGCATCGCCGTCACCGCTTCTTTGAGAAGGATTGCGTATTCGGCCGGGTTCGGCGCGGGCGCCCAGAACTGAGGATTATTGGGCTCGTTCCAGATCTCATAACGAACATTCCGGCCTCGATAGTGAGTCGCGACCGCCTCGGCAAAACGACCGAACGCCGCGACATCATCTATGCTCCTGGGAACTTCGCCGCCGTGATCCGGATGACCATAGTCGAGGATCCAGAGTACGCCCATGCCTCGCGCCTCCAGTTGTCGAAGCAAAGAATCGTAGGCGAAGAAACGAAAGCGGCCGCGCCTTTCTACATGCGCCCAGAGCAGATCCATCCTGACGAACTGAAATCCAGCAGTACGCGCCAGATCGAGCGAGTGTTCGTCCCGGAGCAGGTGAATGTTGACACCCATGATCGCGAGACCGTTTGCCTTCACCGAAGATGCATCCGTCTGTTCTTTCGGACCAAGGCGGAGAATGTTCCTGTCCTTGCTCAGCATCACTTCATCGAAGTAGAGATCGCCTTCAACGGCCCTATCTGTTCTTGGTTCAATGACAAGAGCGAGCCCGGCGATCCGCTTCTTGATATGGCCCACAGCGTAGCGCCATTCGCCCGGTTTGGGATGCTCGAGCGTAGCGTCTATCGGCAAAAGCAGCGTGTTCCGGCGTGTATCTTCCGCCTTTAACGTGACTGCCACGTCCGCAGGAAAGCGAACCCACAACGAAATTGCGGAATTTTGCAGCTTGGGCATTGGTGCCTCCGGATTCCAAGCGACGACAACCCTGGAACCGCGCTCGATCCTATACGTCAGCACGGCACCGGAACCTCGATAGCCGTTCCCCAACTTCAACGATCCAACACCGGAGACACGCCATCCTGCAAGCGATTCCGCTTTATCAAACGTGTCGATTGAGTAAGCGTCCCGAAGCGCTTCCCCGTGCGCGAAGCAAGTGACGAGAGCCGCAGCAGAGAGCAGGAAGCGTAACGCCATATTTTCGTAATGTGTAATTAGCTAAACGGGGACACGTTAACCAAACAAATTGTGCAGCGGCTTTTGAAAAGTTCTAAGCCGTCAAACTGTCGTGGCCGGTATCACAGGCTCTTGTGGAGACGTTCCGTCCGGGTCGTTCACTACTGCGCCCTTTGGAGCCTTCACAGGCCCATGCAGAAGCGGGTCCTCGGTTTGCCGCATCCAGCTGTCGAGACGCCGGCGCATCTCGGCGAGGACTGAGCTGCACGCCGGGTCGGCCGCCAAATTATGCGATTCGTTCGGATCTAAGGCGGAATCGAAGAGCATCTCGCGCGGTACAACCGCTGTACGCCAGCCATTTTTCAACCAGAAATCCTTGCTTGGACTGTCATCGCAGTTCGGCAGTACCGGCGTATGCTTTTCGCCAAAGTGACGGATATAGTTATAACGTTGGGTTCGAACCGCACGTTTCGGTTCGTAAGCCGCGTGGTAGTTCACTTCCGCGAAAAGTTCATCATGGATGCTTTGCACCTCTCCTCGTATCATCGGAAGAATCGACGTTCCCTCGAGCCATTCGGGTTTCGGAATAGTCAGGAGTTCGCAGATAGTCGGATAGACGTCCAGATGGGAGACCATCGCGTCGCAAACCTTTCCGCCCGAGAAACCGCCCGGTCCTCGTAGCATCAAGTACACGGATGTTCCGTGCACAGTGAGATTGCACTTCATCCCCGGGAAAGAAATGCCGTGATCCGTGGTAGAGATCACGAGCGTGTTTTGGGCGAGACCTGCGGATTCGAGAGCACTCAAGACTGCGCCCACGCCATCGTCCAAGATCTCGGCTGATGTAGCGAAAGAGGCCATATCGCCCCGGGTTTCCGGGGTGTCCGCGATCAGGGCTGGCGGCTCGGTATAGCGAGGGTTCTGTTTGGGGCCGGGGCGGGGAAACTCGCGGTGTGTCTCATGAAAGCCGATATCGAGAAAGAACGGCTGCTTCGGAGCCTGTTTCAGAAACCGAACAGCGGCAGGTGCAACATCCGCTACCTTTACGCTCGTGGTCGCTATGATCTCGTCATAACCGATCACTGTAGGATCTTTGGCGATATGTTGAACACCGATCAGCGTGGAGCGATACCCATGCGGCCGCAGCCAGTGAAGAAGGTGCTGATGATAGTCGTTCAGCCCGAAGCCCCGATGCGCAAGACCAAGCATGCCGTTCTGATGTGGGCAGCGGCCCGTTAACAGCGCGGCCCGGCTGGGGGAACACGTAGGAGCTGCATCAAAAGCCTGGCGAAACAGGATGCTCTCCTCAGCCAACTTTTGGAGGTTAGGCGTTCGAACGTTGTAACCATATGGCTGAATGTAGCGGCCGGTATCGTGTGAATGCAGGTAAAGAATGTTGGGACGTACCGACGACACTGCCTGCGACCGGCCTGTTACGAGACTGGTTGTTGCAGCCAGCCCCTTGATTAAACGTCGCCGAGAGCTCTGATCGCCGTGTTGGCTCATGCCCATGTTCTAGCAGATGCGGATTCATGGATACTCTCACAGAATCCTGGACAATTTTCACAAGCTAGGTCTCTGATGAGTGTCTTGGAAGGCGTTGAGCCATGGCTTCAAGAAGCTTCGGGCGAATGGTCGGACGGGTCCATGGACAAACGGCAATACAGATGCCACAAGATGCGGATTCTGCGAAGTAAGGAATGCATTTGTCGAAATCCACATACCAGCGTTCTACGCCGCGCACCATCTGTTTATGTTCGGTGATGGCGCCCGGAGGACACTCCCTCGTACAGATCTGACAGGTTTTACAGAATTCGTCGGCTCCGAAAGAATCGCGGGCGGTGGCAACCAAAGGCATGTCGGTGGTAACTCCCGCGAGGCGCACACCCGATCCGAAACGCCTGCTGATGATCGAGCCGTGTTTCCCGAGCTCCCCCAAGCCGGAAGCAATTGCCGGCGGGATGAGTAGCAGGGCGTCCGCCGCAGGTCCGGGATAAGGATTGGCATTGTACCCTTGCGATCGAATCCAATTAGCGAGGGCGTACGAAGCGCGAGTGCCACGT
>DASQVJ010000568.1:0-6239 GCA_035640835.1 Bryobacteraceae bacterium | reverse complement strand
CACAGCGCCGACTCGCTTCCGTTACTGCTAAGACTTCCCAAGCCCGTCAGTCACCGCCGTGGCATTCCGGATTTCCCGTGCGCCGCGGTGCCTGTCATCGTTATAGCTGGCGAGGACAGCATGATCGATCGCCTGAGACTTTGGCCACTTGGAAGGAACCCTGCAGCACTGACCGTCATGATGGGCACGTCGTGTGTACCTGGAAAACAAATCGTAAACTGGAGCGAGTTCGGAGGTTCTGTTTGACCTTACCAGGTACGCAATGGACGAAGAGTTCCACGGCATTCCTGCTTATCGTGATCGCCGCGGTTGCATCTCCCGTTCCTGCACCCGAGGCATTCTCACGCCTGTGTGCACCGTGTCACGGAGCCGATGGCAAGGGTGGAGAACGCGCCCCCGCCGCCGCAGCCGAGCACGCGACGACACCCAAACTGCAGATCTGATCCACACAGGAATCCCGAATCGCGGAATGCCCGGCTTCGATCTCAGCGGCGCGAGCCTCGCGGAGGTCGTTGCTTTCGTGCGATCCATCGAGGCGAAAACTCCAGATTACATTTCGCAGTCGGCCCCTGTCGCGCCACTCCCGTTCGACTCGCCAGGCCTGCGCGAGGCGACTGGCCTTCGTATCACGGGAAGCTCAGCGGCAATCGCCACAGCGCCCTCACGGAGATTCACACGAGCCAATGTCCATAAGCTCGCCATGCGGTGGATGTTCACAGTACCCAATGGAGGCGTACTGCAGGCGACCCCAGTCGTCGTCGCCGGTATTATGTACGTGACGAGCGTGAACTCCTGCTATGCGCTCGATGCCTCAACGGGCAAACTGCTGTGGCAGTACCGCCGCGACCGCACGAAAGGCCTGGCAGGTGATGCAGCCGGCGGCATCAATCGCGGTTAGCCGTACTCGACGACCGCGTCTTCATGGCTACCGACAACGCCCACCTGATCGCACTCGACCGCCGTAATTGTGCTCTCGTATGGGAAACAACCATGGCAGATCACCGGGAGAACTACGGAGCCACATCTGCCCCGCTGCTTGTGGACGACCTGGTTATCTCGGGAACCTCCGGCGGAGATGAAGGCGGTCGAGGTTTTCTGGCCGCATTCGACGTGAAGACCGGCAAGGAAGTATAGCGCTTCTGGACGGTGCCGCGGCAAGGTGAGCCACTCGCTGAATCGTGGCGAGGCAGCGCAATGGAGCACGGCTGCGCAACTACGTGGCCCACAGGCACGTTTGACAGCGCAACGAACGTCCTCTACTGGCCAACTGGCAATCCTTGCCCCGACTATAACGGCGACGAGCGACGAGGGGACAATCTGTACTCAGACTCCGTGCTGGCGCTCGATCCACGAACGGGAAAGCTGCTCTGGTATTACCAGTTCACGCCCACGATCTTCACGACTGGAACGCCCAGACCTGGAAGGCATCGCCGATGACATACACTTGCGGTACGCACCAGTTCGTCGCCATCGCAGGCGGTCCGAACATTTTGGCATTCAGCCTGCGCGAAAGTGGAAGCGCGCGAAAGCCGGTCTCTCGGAAAGTTGTCGATAAAGGATCAAACAACAGGTGAGTCGGAATCGATTGCGGATCTGCCATGCAGATCTTGTCGTCGTGCGTTTCTACCGTGATGCCGTCTTAAGCCCAGGGGCCAGGCGAAAGGCCTCCGCGAGTTCAGCATCGGCCCGCGCGACGTCACCCGTCTTTCTCAGCGCAAGACTGTAGTTGTAATGTGCCGCGGCATAGGCGGGTTTGCTGCGAACTGCCTCCGAAAGGGCCTGGACAGCATTTTGCAGCCGACCCTGCTGTAGATAGATCAGCCCGAGATTGTTGTGTGCCTCGGCGTTGGCTGGGTCGATGCTTATCAGGTTGCGATAAGCATCGACCGCACTAGCCAAATTTCCGATGCGCGTCAGAACGACGCCGAGAAGCATTCTGGCTTCCGTGTACTTCGGCAGCAGAGTGATCGCTTCTGAAAGCTGCTCCAGAGCGGGCTCGAGTTCACCTGCGTTCGCCAGTGCAAGCGCGAGATGATAGCGAGCGGCGGCCAAATCGGGATTACTCAACACCGCTTGTCGAAACTCCTTCGTTGCAGAAGCGAGATCGCCGCGACGCGCATATAAGGCTCCCAAACTCACGTGAGCCTCGCCGTATTCCGGTTGCAGTTGCAGAGCCATCCGGAAACAAGCGACTGCTTTGTCTGGTTGACCTTTGCGCTCCCAGGCGATACCCAAATAATGATGCGCGGCCGATAACGACGGGCTCTTCACCGCGGCTTCCTGAAACTTCGCGAGCGCCGCGTCGACATCGCCTCTGTCAAGGAGCTGCTGGCCGTCGATCATGAGCGCCTTCGACTCTGCGAGATGAGTTCGAAAGTCCAGAAGCGCGCGTACGTCCTTCAGCTCCGATCGAGCATCGGCTGCTTTTCCCGCGGCCATGAGGGTTATCCCCAGGTTATAGCGCGCGCCCTCATGATCGGGCCTCAACTCCAACGAGCGGCGGAAAGCGGACATCGCAGCTTCGTAATCTTTACTCGCCTTGAGAGCCATACCGAGGCGATATGCAATTTCCGCGTCGCTGGAATCCAGGGTAGACGCCGTCCGCAATTCCGTGAGCGCCCCCGTCAGATCATTTTGCCGCTGCAAAAGTACGCCAAGGCTTGCGTGAGCAGGCGCGAATTTGGGATTCAGACGGATGACGCGTTTGAAGGTTACCGCCGCGCTTTCCGCATTCCCACTCTGCATGAGTGCGAGTCCGAGTTCGAATCGCGCCGACACGTCGGATGGGCGTTGCCTGAGCAACCGACCGTATGTGGCAACCGCGTCTGTCGGCTGCCGATTACGGAGCTGTGTACGAGCAAGCCCGCGCATCGCCTCTATGTGGGCAGGAGACAGTTTTAAGGTTGTTTCGAACTCCGACAAGGCTCCGGCAAGCTCTTTCTGATCCAGCAGCGCAGCGCCCAGCGCATAGTGGGCGCTGACGAATTTCGGATCCGCGCGCGTCGCCTCCCGCAATTTTTCAATCGCGAGGGCCGTTCTACCCTGCCGGTACAGCTCGATCCCCTGTTGATGAAGAGCCGGCGCCGAGTCGGCCCAAAGCGTTCCACTGACGACAAGTCCCGCTAGGACTAAGTGCTTCGAATACATCCAACGCACACTTTACGAGTTCACCAAACCAGTTTCATCCCAATCTGCCCAATTCGCGGATCACGGGCGCTGCTGACAGTCCCAAAGCGACTGCTCGAGAAGTTGCCGCTGGGATTGTTGAAATTCACGTGATTAAAGATATTGAAGAACTCGCCGCGAATCTCAAGGTTTACGTTTTCCGTGATACGCGTAACCTTGTGTACGGCCATATCCGAGTTGATGATGCCCGGTCCGTGAAAGAAACGCCGATTCGAGTTCCCGAAACGTCCGAGCGGGCCGGAGACAAAGGCTTCGGGAGAGAAGTACTGGTTCTCCCGCCCATCTGGCCCCGCCTTTCGTGGGTCTTGTATGACGACGTCCCCAATTCGATTCGGCACGTCCGTGTTGCTGCTGCCCACCAGCGACCTGTCTTCACTCTGTGAGATCCTGACCGGGAAACCAGTGGAGAAACGGCTGATGCCCATGATTTGCCAACCTTGAGTCAGACGCTTCGGCGCGCCGCCAAACAAACGGTCGAACGGAACGGCCCAAATGTAGCTCGCGACAAAGTTGTGGGTAACGTCGAAGGCAGAAAGGGAGCGGCTCAAACGGTAGTTGGAGAAATTCACCCAGTCGGCAAAGGCGGACGAATTGTCGAGCGCCTTTCCCCAGGTATACGCGGCAAGGAACGTAACATCGGTTGCCTTCCTCTCAACGGACACCTGAAGCGAGTTGTAGTTGGAGTTCGCGATGTTCGCGGTGTAGCTGTTATTCGTGCCGAACGCGGGCCCCAGCGCCGTCCGCGTCCCTTCGACGATTGTTCCGTCAGGGCGCGTATACGTAGCCTGCTGGCCGTGAGGGCCGCACTCCGGCGTGCCTGGCGCAACGCCTGAACCCATCAGGCTTAAACACAGGGCAGGATCGCCGGGATTTGCATCGTACTGCGAGATTAGCCGGTGTCCCTGCGTACCGACATAAGCGAGCGTGAGTACCGTATTGCTCGACAGCGCTCGCTGTATGGAGAAGTTGTAATGCTCGGCATAAGGCAGACGGTTGTGAATCGAATATCCCGGTGAATAAGAAATCGGAAGATAAATCGAATAGTCCAGATTTTTATTCGCGGGATCTCCCGGAATGGGGAACCGGAACGGGAATCGCTGCCCCTGAGATGCACCGTTGACGCGAGTGCGGTAAGGCTCATCGAACATGGGTGGCTCGGGGCTTACCCAGTACAACCCGAACGGAGCATCGCCGACCTCATAGAACAGATTCAGGTCCTCGATGGCGGTGTAATAGACGCCAAAGGCAGCGCGGATACTTGTCTTTCCGGGCCCCCCGAACACCTTCCCAAGCGCTCCTTCGGTGAAACCCGGAGAGTAGGCGATTCCGATACGCGGAGCGACGTTGTCGTAACGAGTGGGCGCCAATGTTTTTGGAATCCCAGGATCGCCCGGTACAACCCACCCGAGCGGCGCGGTAGGAAACTGCGTCGACTGCAGGCCCGGCACGATCGTCTCAATTTTGCCCTGCGTGTCCCACCATGGCTGGCTCACTTCCCAGCGCAGACCGAGATTCAAAGCGAGGTTCGGTCTTACTTTGATCGCGTCCTGCACGAACAGACCACCATAGTTGCTCCGCGAATCGAGGAACTGTTGGCTGCACTGATTAAAGGAGGCGGGAGCGCCGAGCAGGAAATCCGCGAAGTCGTTGCCGGTCTCGCTACCGTCAAACGTAAAGTTCCCGTTGGGTGCGCACACGTTTCTCTCGTTGATTTGGTGATGGCGAAACTCGCCCCCGAGCTTCACGGTGTGGCGGCCCCAGATTTTGGAGAAACCATCGGAAACGTGCCATGTGTTGTTCGGCTGCGTTGTCGTCAGTGTTGGTACGCCGATGGAAAAGTTATTGAAGGAAACCGCCGGTACGGTTTCCGGGAATCCAGGGGGACCTGAGGGAATAATGCCCAGCGAGCCGGCGCCAGTTACAAATCCGAGCTCCGACAGTTTGGCGAATCCGCCTTGTGGTGTGTCTGTGGTTGTCGAGACACGAAGGAAGCTGAGACGAAACTCGTTTACCGTAGTTGGCCCAAATGTCTTCACGTTGCTCAGCAGCCCCTGCTGCCCTCGCGACGGCGTCACGCTGGGAAATCCGGGGACACTTGCGGAGGGCAGTGGTGCGGTCACTGTCGAGTCGTCAAAGTGGTAGTAGAACGACCAGTTGCCGGTGAGCTGGTTGAGCAGGTCAACGCGTTGACCGATCTTGTCGTCGTTCAGACGCCGCTTCTCGGAAGAACTGGCAAAAAGGTTTTCACCGCTATTGGGCTCCGGGATGAAACCCAGAATCCCTTGCGCCGGACGTGCAAATGCGCGAGTAGGAATCACACCTCCGGGGAATACACAATCCGCGGTCGAGGCACAACTCGGGGTGGAGTAGGGTTGATTGTTTCTGACCGTGTATCCGAGCCGTCGCGACAGTGTTCCCGCCCAGTATTCGCCTTTTACGAGCGCGGGAACGCCATCGGCATCGACAAAGAGCTCCGGATCCAGCCGGCCGGCGCGCTGCTCGACGCTGGGAAGTTCAACGAGCCCCGTTCCTTGCCCGCGAACTTCGCGCGTTCCCTGGTAATCCGTGAACCAGAAAAGACGGTTCCTGATCATTGGGCCACCGACAGCGTATCCAAACTGGTTCCTCCGAAGGGTGCTTTTGGTGGGATCGAAAAAGTTGCGGGCATCCATCTTGTCGTTACGGAGAAACTCAAAGGCCGACCCATGAAACGCGTTAGTGCCGGACTTCGTGATGGCATTCATAATGCTGCCGCTAAACCGTCCGTACTCAGCATCGAAGCTGTTCGTGATCAGGCGGAATTCGGCGATCGAGTCGAGATTCGGAATGATCGCGGTACCGAGGTTCCGGCCTTCGCTGACATCACCGCCGTTCACGAGAAAGGCGTTCGCGGTCTCACGCTGGCCGTTCACCGAGATATTCCCGGCCGAGAGTCCTCCTGAAACAGGACGGTCCTGTTGGATTGACTCCGCCGTGCTCGGCGCGACGCCCGCCTGCAATCCGAGCAGATCGACGTAGCTGCGTCCATTGAGCGGCAGCGCGAGGATCTTTCT
>DASQVJ010000567.1:0-4397 GCA_035640835.1 Bryobacteraceae bacterium | reverse complement strand
AGCGGGATACCCTGCTCGACTACTTCGCTGACCTCGAGCAGAAGCCCGGCGACTTCGCGATCTTCCACGATGGCGCGCGTGTCTGGCGAAGGAGCTACCGTGACATCGGGCGTGCGAGCCGGGTGTTTGCAAGCAAGCTGCGCGATGCAGGCATTGCGAAGGGCGACAAGGTGCTCGTCTGGTCCGAGAACCGGCCCGAGTGGCTCGTCGTGCTTTGGGGCTGTTTGCTTGAAGGCATCGTGCTGGTACCGATCGACTATCGCGCGTCGTTCGACCTTGTGTCCCGTATCCAGCGAATGGTTTCCGGGAAGCTTATTGCAGTTGGAAACTCGGTTGAGCCGCGTGGGAGCGAGGTTCCGCTATGGCGTTTGAGCGAATGGGATTGGAATGCGACCCCATCCCATACAGATAGGCCCGAGGTGCGTGGCGAAGATCTTATCGAGATCATCTTCACTTCCGGAGCTACGGCCGATCCGAAGGGCGTACTGATCACCCATCGCAATGTGCTCGCCAACATTGTTCCGATTGAGCGCGAGGTACAGAAGTACCTGCACTATGCCAAGCCCTTTCAGCCGATTCGGTTCCTGAACATGCTCCCGCTGAGCCACATGTTTGGGCAGTCGATGGCGACGTTCACACCTCCGATGGTGAATGGCGAGGTGTGGTTCCTCTCGACATTCAGCCCGGATGTAATCGTGCGCGAGATTCATGCGCGGCGGATCTCGGTGCTCGTTTGCGTGCCGAAGATGCTGGAAAGCTTACGGCACTTTGTGATCGCACGTTTCCCGGAGACGGCGGATGTACCGAAGGGGATCCACTGGGTAAAAGCGTGGTGGCGCTACCGCCGCGTGCACTCGATGTTCGGCTTCAAGTTCTGGGCGTTCATCGTCGGCGCCGCTGCGCTTGACCCCGAGTTGGAGGAGTTCTGGCGGCGGCTTGGCTTTGTGGTGATTCAAGGTTATGGGCTCACCGAGACGGCGCCGATTGTGACGCTGAATCATCCGTTTCACTCGCGCAAAGGCACTGTCGGAAAGAGGATCGGTGGGGTGCAGATTCAGGTCGCGGAAGACGGGGAGGTACTGGTCCGCGGTGAGAACGTCAGCCAGGGGTACTTCGGCGGGGAAGGCACGTCCACTCGCACGCTCACCGACGGCTGGCTGCACACGGGCGACATCGGCGAGCTTGATCCGGATGGCAACTTGCGCATCCTCGGACGCAAGAAGGAGATGATCGTGACTCCGGCCGGGCTCAAGGTGTTTCCCGAAGATGTGGAGCGAGTGCTGAACGAAGTGCCGGGAGTGCGCGAGTCGGCGGTGGTGGGACGTGATCGTGTGCATGCGGTGCTGGTGCTCGAGCATGGCGCGTCGAAGGATGAGGTCGTTCGCAACGCAAACTCGCAGCTTGAAGAGCATCAGAAGATCAAGGACGTCTCGGTGTGGACGTCGGGGCTGCTGCCGCGTACCGAGGGCACTGCAAAACTACGAAGAGCGGCACTGCTCGAGTGGGCCGAGAACGGGCGTGGGGTCCTGCAGAATACATCGGATACTCCGATCACGGCGCTGTTGCGGAAGTACGCGCCGGGTCGGGAGATCACGCCAGAAACAACGCTCGACGAACTGGGGTTGAGTTCGCTCGATCGCGTCGAGCTCATGATGGAGCTCGAGCAGAAGCTGGGGACGCGGATGGAGGAGAGTGCGCTGAGCAAGACGTCGACTGTTGCGGATCTTGAAACAGCGCCGACGGCCGCTCCAGCGCCGGAGCCGATCCGTTATCCGTATTGGAGTTCGACGGCCCTTGCTGCACTCGTTCGATGGTTGACGCTGAACCTCCTGGTGTTTCCGCTCACTCGATACTTCGTGAGAGTGCGCGCGCGTGGTCGTGAGCATCTTCGAGAGTCGAGGGAGCCCGTGATCTTCGCACCAACGCATCAAAGCCACATGGACGTGCCGGTCCTGTTCCTGGCGCTTGATTCGCAACATCGGTATCGGGTTGCGCCCGCAATGTCGCAGGAATTCTTCGATGCGCACTTCCATCCCGAGCGATTCAAGTGGTCGGAGGTATTCACCAACCGTCTGAACTACTTCCTCGCCACGCTGGTGTTTCGCGCCTTTCCGCTATCGCGCGCGGGAGCCGGCACACGCGAGGCACTGGAGTACATGGGATCGTTGGTGAGCCAGGGCGTCTCCGTATTAGTGTTTCCGGAAGGGCGGCTTACGGAAGATGGGCGGGTGCAGGCGTTTCAACCCGGACTGGCTTTGATTGCGGCGAAGCTTCACGTGCCTGTTGTGCCTGTGCGGTTGATAGGGCTCGACAAAGTGCTGCACAAGGACGCGACGTGGCCAACGCACGGACCTGTGGAAGTCCGCTTCGGCGCACCGCTGTCAATCGGCAGCGATGAAGACTACCGCGATTTCACGAACCGCGTTCGGGACGCAGTGGTCGCGCTAGAGTAGGCCTGTGGGCAAAGAGCATCACTATCGCATGAAGACCGTCTGGACGGGCAATCGCGGTACGGGCACCTCCGGATACCGAGAATATGGGCGCGAGCACGAGTTGTCGGGCGAGGCGAAGAGCATCAGCATTCCGGGCTCATCGGACCCGAAGTTTCGTGGCGACGCTGCGCGTTATAACCCGGAGGAGTTGTTCGTTGGCTCCATCTCCACATGCCACATGCTTTGGGTTCTGCACCTTTGCGCGGACAAAGGCATTGTGGTGACGAGCTACGAAGACGAGGCGTCAGGCGTGATGGTGGAGAGTGCGGACGGCGGAGGCGAAGTTACGGTTGTGACGCTACGTCCGAAGCCGCAGCTCGCCAACGCTGATCGCGCAGCCGAGCTCGACGAAATTCATCACCGCGCTCACGAGCTCTGTTTCATTTCTCGTTCCGTGAAGACTGACGTTCGTGTCGAGCCATCAGTCGTTTGACTTGAAGTAGCGATCCCAGGCACGTTGCACCTCTGCGCTTTCGTTTAGCGCCACGAGCTTCTCCAGTTCGTCGCGTACATCCTTACGGAACCGGCTGGAAGCTAGAGCCGCTACGGCGGCGGCCGCTAAATCGGCGGGCGAAGACTCGACGATGGACAACAGCAGCTTGCCTGCATCACGCAGGGGCGAGGCACCCAGAGCGACAACGATCGCTTCCCTGGTTTCCTGAGGCAAACGCTGTTTCCATAAGCTTTGGATGCGCTCGAGAGCGGCTGGTTCTTTGCTTGCGGCGAGTGCAACGGCTGCTTCGAGCGCGGCCTCGTCTTCGGCGTCGCGCGTAAGGAATCGCTCGAGGAAGGAAATAGACTTCTCGCCCCCAAGCTCGAGCAGGATGGCGAAGCAGTTTGCGAGCACCTCCGGCTCCTGATCTCCTGCGAGAGCTTTCAGTTTCAGCAGCAGCAGACCCTCGGGCCGGTTGAGGTGACCGATGGCTCGCACGGCTTCGACCCGCACGGGCTTTTCCCGATCCATCAGGGCTTCTGTGAGCAGCTCCAGGATGTCGAACGAATCGAGCGTAGTTGAGACGAGTCCAAGGGCACAGGTCGCGCGCAAGTCCGTCGCAGTGTCGACCGATCCGCCGTAGGAGGGCTCAATCTGCGCGTACCCAACCCCACGAACGAACAGGTCGGGCGTGGTGTGATCCATCTGCACAAGCGCCTTGGCGATGGCGATCTTGGCCCAACATTGCGGATCGGTCTTGAGCGGATCTTTCATGAAGCGATCGAAGGCTGCGAGCAGGTTCGGCACGAGTTCCTGGAGTTGGTGGCCAGCAACGACCGCAGCAGCCTTGGATACCAGGTAGTTGTTGCGGTCTGACAGCATCTTCCGAAGTGGTTCAACTGCTGCAGAAGGCTCAGCTCGGCTCAGCGTGCGCACTGCTTCGAGCTTGGCCTCGAACGCCTGCTTGCTCATCGTTGGCATGGTAACGCGGGACCCTGAATGTGGCATAATCCGCCCATGGCGGCACCGCATCTTGTACGTTCCTCGACACCGCTCACCGCTAACGAGATGCTCGACGTGGTGGAGGAGGCGCTGCACTCGAAGACCTCCGAGTGGCTGTTCTTCCGCGAGTTGCGCGTGGGTACAGGTCGTGGGAAGGCGACGCTGCAGAGGCTGGATGCGTTTGCGTTCAACTCGCTGCCGCATCATGCTATGAAGCGGATTTGCTATGAGGTGAAGTGCTCGCGCGGGGATCTCTTGGGGGAGTTAAAGCGTCCGCTCAAGCGTCGCGTGGGGATGCGCTATTCGAATGAGTTTTACTTCGTGGTTCCGGGCGGCATGGTGGACTTGCACGAGATTCCGTCAGAGTGCGGGCTGCTCGAAGTGGGGATGGCGACCGCGGCGGAGTGGCAACTCTTGTTGCAGCGGCAGGCGGGGTTCTTTCGATACACACCTGAGTCGCAGCGTTATTG
>DASQVJ010000566.1:0-13500 GCA_035640835.1 Bryobacteraceae bacterium | reverse complement strand
AACCGCATGTCCGGACGGCCGACTGCGCGAGCGGGCATTCCGTCAAGGAGCGGTCGCCTTCATCACAAAACCATTCCATGAACACGATCTCCTGGAGGCGATTCGTAAAGCATTGAATGGAGACTTTTAGAACCGTTCGCCGGTTCGCGCTGCGCCCGGTTTGATCATTCGTCTGCGAATTGGAGGCCGTGCGACGAACTGTAGACGGACTGTGCATCGTTGAAGCTGATACGAGGTGTAAATCACGACTCCTATTGCCTGCGCCGGTCTGGCAAACGAGTTGCAGTCTTTTTTGTTCATGGGCGTTGATGTCAATGGAGTGAAAGAAATCCTGACTGATTTGGTCCAAACATTGCACGACAGTCAGGAGAATTTCCGCAAAGCAGCAGAGCGCGCCCAGTCAAGCGAAATGAAACTAATGCTTATGGATTTCGCCACGGAAAGAGCACGTTTTGCAGGCGAACTGCAGAATGAAATCCTCCGCCTTGGCGATCCGGATCCACCTGACTGGGGTACCTTCAAAGGCTCGTTGCAGCGCACGTTCATGGGACTCAAAGTCGCCCTTGCACACGATCGCGATCGCGTGCTGCTCCAAGAGTGTGAACGCGGCGAAGACGCGGTGATCGAGAAGTACGGGGAAGCGCTCAGGAACGAATTGCCGCGGTACATTCGCGAAATGCTCGAGTACCAGCTCGAAGAGATCGGTGCCTCGCGCGTTCACCTCCAAGCCGTTGAGCAGCAAGTATCGTGAACGTGGCCGCGGGGAGGTGCAAATGTTTGTTAAGCCGTGGTCGCTGGTGATCAGGGGTCTGATGGCACTCGTACTGGCGCTCATCACAGGTAAGTGGCCAGCCATGAGTTTACGCTCGCTTTTGCTGGTGTTCGGCGGTTACGCGCTCGTCGATGGACTTGTGGCCATGGCGGGTGCGATGCGGTCCGCCGAGTCCGGCAAGCGCTGGACTCCGTTGATCGTTGAAGGAGTAACAGGGATCCTGACGGCTTTCGCCGCTTTTTCGTGGCCGTCGCCCTTCGATCTCTCCGTGACATATCTCATCGCGGCTTGGGCTCTTGTAACGGGTGTTCTTGAAGTGATGACTGGCTTGCGGCTGCGCAAGTCGCTGGCAGGAGAATGGCTGCTTACGCTAAGCGGCTTTTCCTCAATCACTCTGGGCATCCTGATGCTGACGATTCGAGTGGCAGCCGACGTCGCGCGCTTGGTCGGCATCTACGCTTTCATCTTTGGCATCATGCTACTCGCTCTTGGATTCCGGCTCCGGCCATGGCTGAAACGACCGGCCATCGGCGCACCTCTATAACTGATAGTTCACGCTTCGTACAAGGGAAAACCTGATCCGGGGCAGCGTCTACGCATAGACGAGAACGGCGCGAATTGTAGACGCCGGTTCTTCTCAACAAAAGGGGGTGTGTTCCTGTATGCGCGTTCTTAGCACGATGGCCGCAGTAGCAGTTGGGCTTACTCTGGTTGCTTGTAGGAGCAACGTCACCCCAGAAAATAGGGCAGAGCGTACGTCGGCGCCGGCTGCGAAGCCTGCGGACTCGGCACCACCTCAGCTCGGGACTCCCCCGTTCACGTATGCGAACATCGTCGATCGAGTCTCACCGGCCGTGGTCACGATTCGCTCTGCTCGACGGGTCCGCGCGCCTGAGCAGTTTCCGTTTATGGACGATCCTTTCTTCCGAAGGTTTTTCGGCAGTCGCTTTCCCGAAGGCGCGAGAGATCGTGGAGCGCCGGTCGAGTTTGGGCTCGGCTCGGGCGTTCTGGTCAGGGCGGATGGTAACGTCCTGACGAATCACCATGTGGTGGATGGTGCGGAGGAGATCAAGGTGGATTTAACGGATCATCGTACGTTCTCCGCGAAGCTGGTCGGTACCGACCCGCTGAGCGACCTGGCAGTTTTGAAGGTGGACGCAAGAGACCTGCCCATTCTTGCTCTGGCCAATTCAGACAAGGTCCGTGTCGGTGACCTTTGCCTGGCCTTGGGCAATCCTCTGGGCATCGGACAGACTGTCACCTCCGGAATCATCAGCGCGAAGAGCCGTTCCACCGGATTGAGCAATGGCAGTTTCGAAGACTTCCTGCAGACCGATGCCCCTATCAACCAGGGCAACTCCGGCGGAGCATTGGTCAACCTTCTGGGAGAATTAGTCGGGATAAACTCCCAGATCGTGTCCACGACAGGAGGCAACATCGGTATTGGGTTCGCCATACCCTCCAACATGGCAAAGAACGTCTTGGACCAACTGCTCACAAGCGGGAAAGTTCGTCGCGGACATCTGGGGATCGCGGTTCAGCCTGTCACTTCGGAGATTGCGTCCAAAGTTGGGCTCAGGGACGCTCGAGGCGTGCTGGTAATGTCGGTCGCGCCGGGCGAGCCCGCGGAAAGAGCAGGGCTGCGTCCGGGAGACGTAATCCTCGAGCTGAACGGCGAGCGGGTCGAAGACCCCAACTCCTTTCGCAACCGCATTGCGAGCACGCCACCCGGATCCACTGTCAAACTGTCGGTCGCGCGGGACGGACAAGTCCGCCAAGTCGATGTGAAGCTCGATGAGTTGAAGCCCGAAGCGGCCAAAGCCGGTCGCCGCGCACCCCAATAAAGCCTGATGCTAACTCAGGTGAATTCCAACATCAATTGGTCTAGGTAGCACCAGCCCCAATTCTCTCCCGGCTCCAATGACCGCATGATGGGGTGGCTTGTCGCATGAAAGTGCTTAGTCGCGTGTTTGTTCTTTGACGAATCGCAACAGCCGACGTGACCGCAAGTGAGGCACAGTCGCAGATGGACCCACGAATCGCCGAGCTTCAGACATTCTTCGCATCCGTTTGTTCGAGGCCTGACCGGCCGAACGTAGCCCAAGTGAGAGCATTGCTGCATGTAGCGAAACCTCCTTCTAAACGCGGCATCGAGTCTGTGTCATCGTCACAGACGTGATTCGTCCAGCAATCACAACTCCATACGGCTGTTACCCGTTCAGATATTTGTGAATCAGGCTTACTGCCATGGCTCCTTCGCCGACTGCTGAAGCGCATCGTTTCGTGGAACCGTGGCGAACGTCTCCGGCTGCGAATACGCCTGCGATATTCGTTTCAAGGTGGTAAGGGTGGCGATCGAGAGTCCAGTTTTCAGGCCGCCTTCCATCTGTGATGAGGTCGGGCCCAGTCAGGAGGTATCCTCCCTCATCGCGCATAATGCCGATGTCGGCAGCCCATTCGGTGCGAGGCACGCCGCCAAGACATAGAAACAGCCAACTCGTCGCCACAGTCCACTTCTGCTGACTTTCGGTATTTTGAAGCGTAACGGCCCTTAACACGCGATCGCCTTGCAGCTCCACAACTATGGTGCGGAGCAACACCCGGATCCGCTTCGATGAGCAAATGCGGTCCACAAGATAGCTCGAAAGTGTCTCCTTGAGCGAAGCACCCCGAACCACCATCAAGACCTTCGCCGCGTATCGCGCGAAGTGCAGGACAGCCTGGCCCGCCGAGTTCCCCCCGCCAACCACAACAACGGTATCGCCTCCGCACAGCGCGGCTTCGCTGGCTCCGGCGCCGTAGTATACCCCGGCACCATAGAACTTATCCTCGTTCGGCAGGTTGAGGCGGCGATAATCGACCCCCGTCGCGCAGAGCGAGGCCCTCGCGACAACCTTGCTTCCATCCGCCAGGTACCCGATTCCTCTACCTGGCATGAACTCTCCCCGGATGCCTTCACGCAGCAACAGGATCTCGGCACCGAATCGCTCTGCCTGATCACGAGCTCGTTCGGCCAGTTCCGCTCCACTGATCCCCTCCGGAAATCCGAGATAGTTTTCTATCTTGGGACTTGTCGCAGCCTGGCCGCCGACAGCCAGACGTTCTACTACGACAGTCTTCAATCCTTCGGACGCACCGTAAACAGCAGCACTGAGACCAGCCGGACCCGCTCCGTAAATAGCGATGTCGTACTCAGTTTGCGAGGGGTCCCGAAACCAGCCGAGCTGTTGCAGTATCTGGCGCACAGTCGGGCGCTCCATGCGAGTGCCGTCGGGAAAAACGCAAACAGGCAGTCGCGAATCATCCAGGCCCGTGACCTGAGCCAGATGCTGTGCTTCTTGATCCGAGTTCAACTCGATCCACTCGAAAGGGATATCGCATCGGTGGAGGAAATCACGTATCTTGTACGCCTCAGCCGATCCACGGGTACCGAAGATCTTGATGTTGCTTTTCTGATTTTGTTCGCTCATGTAGTCGCCCATCGTGTGAAGCCTTGAGCAAACCTGGGTCCAGGAACTCGAGTGCGTTCACCTTTGAGCGCACTCGATGTATAGACGGTCCGGCTCCCACAATTCGACGGAAAGTGCGATTGAGGCACGATCGCCTGAATGCAAGGGCTCATTCATGACGGTAGAAAAGCAGCCTGACCGTCGTGTGGCAAACGAGGTGCTCCAATTCCCATTGCGAACCTGACCATTCTGCCCGCTATGCGGTACTTGGGTTCGTTCGCAATTTATTCAGTAAGGAGCTAAGTAATGGCAAGTGTTGCAGAGACCTCTGTCAGGAGCGACCAGGCAATCCTTGAGGACGTGCTGTTCGAGCTGAAATGGGACCCCAAGATCACCTCGAAAGATATCGCCGTAGCGGTGAAGGACGCAGTTGTTACGCTTAGCGGATTCGTCCACAGCTACTACGAGAAGGATGCCGCGGAGAAGGCGGCTAAACGCGTTTACGGCGTGAGAGCGGTTGCCAACGACATCGAAGTCAAGCTGCCGTTTTCGCGAACAGATCCCGAGATCGCCCGAGAGGCACTTCAGGAAATCCAAAATCACGTCAGCATCCCGGCAGACAGGATCAAAGTGATCGTAAAGAACGGATGGGTAACACTCGAAGGCGAGGTCGACTGGCAATACCAGAAGATCCTTGCAGAATCCGCGGTCAAGAAACTGAGGGGCGTCATCGGTGTAACCAACAACATCGAGGTCAAGCCCCAAGCAGCTCCAGAAGAGATCAAGAAGAAGATCGAGGAGGCGTTGAAACGGAGCGCCGAAATCGACGCACGACGGATTAGCGTTGAGGTCGTCGGCAGCACGGTCAAGTTGTTCGGCCACGTTCGCTCTTGGGCCGAGAAGCAAGAGGCCGAGCGGGCTGCCTGGTCTGCGCCTGGCGTCACCAACGTCGAGAACAACATCACGATAGAGCCCTAGCACCTCTTTCGGAAACAGCTGACGACACCTCCAACGGGACCCGGCGGACGAACCGTTCGCCGGTTCTTTTGTTGAAGTCGCGCCGGATCAGATAGCCCGAGCGTCACCGCATCCTCGCGTGAGGACACGTTCGTCGATGGAGTCGACGTCAACTCACCGCCTGAAGGCGTCTGCACGTCGACGCCTGAATTGCCGTTCCGGCGTATAGGCGTGGTTTTTCAGGCTTTTGCACCCCAGGTGGTACGAGGCCCCTTGTCTGCATACATGATTCGCACGGAGAATTTATGGGCTGGTCACTAACAATTGGACGAATCGCAGGTACCGAAATCCGGATCCACATCACCTTCCTTCTCTTTCTTGCCTGGATTGGCTTCATCTACTACCAGGTTGGCGGTAGCGATGCGGCAATGCGAGGCTTGCTGTTCATCATCGGTTTGTTCGTGTGCGTATTGCTCCATGAACTTGGTCACGTGACAGCCGCACGAAGGTTCGGGATTCAAACGCCCGACATCACGCTGCTGCCGATCGGCGGAGTGGCTCGCATGCAGCGAATGCCCGACAAGCCTACTCAGGAGATCATCGTGGCCCTGGCAGGTCCGGCTGTCAACATCATCATCGCCGGCGTGATCGTCTTGTCGACAGGGACACCGTTGGACTTCTCCAACGTTGGACCTCGGGAGGAGAACAGTATGCTGTCGCAGCTTGCGACTGTCAACGTATTCCTCGCGGTGTTCAATCTCATTCCCGCCTTTCCAATGGATGGCGGCCGAGTGTTGCGAGCTCTCCTCGCACTCAAGTTTCCTTATGCGAAAGCGACTCGCGTCGCAGCGGGTCTCGGTCAGGGCTTCGCATTTCTGTTTGGCTTCATGGGCCTTTTCGGAAATCCCATGTTGATCTTCATCGCCCTGTTCCTGTATCTCGGCGCCTCCCAGGAGGCGGCAGTCGCCGGCCTGAAGGACATGTCGAGCTGGTTATCCGTTTCGGACGCCACGGTCACGGATTTCACGTCATTGACCGTTGAAGCAACCGCCGCCGATGCAGCAAAGGCCTTGCTACGAACATCGCAACATGAATTCCCCGTTGTCGATTCAACCGGGCGTGTGTTGGGGATCGTCACGCGCGATGAGATCATCAATGCGCTGAGCACGCGTGGACCGGACACCCCGATTGCAGAGATGATGCGTCGAGGCGTGCCGGTTGTTCGCGAGAACGCCAGCCTTGAGGAGGCTTTTGAACTTATGCAGGAAAGCGACACTCCTGCGCTTCCGGTGGTCGGCCCGGGGAACCGAATCGTCGGTTTGCTGACCCTGGAAAACATCGGCGAACTGATGATGATTCGTTCGGTGCTCCCCGAAGGTAAGCAGCAGGTTCTGCGCAAAGCAGTGGCTTGACGCTCAACCTAGCAGCCCACCGCGTCGCAGATCTCCGGATTGAGTGCGGTGCGCGTACTCCTGACGATCCGGGCCGCCTCTTCGTGAGGTAGCCCGAGCAATACGAGTGCCTGGTTGCCGAGTGCCAGCCCTGCAGCCAGGTTCTCCGGGAATACGACGGAGGCGCCCGCTTCGGCGATGATCGCGAGTTTCCTGTCATCGTGCGCACTGACGAGAGTAGGCAAATCGGATCGCTTATGACGGACATGGTGCAGGATTCGCTCGAGCGGCCGGTGGTGATCGAACGTGATTACCACCAAGCTCGTGCGGTCAAGCCCGGCGGCGTCGAGTAATCGCGGACGGCTGGCGTCGCCAAGCACGATTCGATAGCCAAGATCTTTTGCCTGCCGAAACTCCTCCAAGTCGATTTCCAAGGCCAGATACTCGATACGCGCGGCTTCAAGGAGAGACACAACCAACCGGCCCACTCGGCCACACCCCAGCAGGATCACGTGACGATCGAGTTGTTCCGCCTCGGCGCGCACAGCGTTCTCGTTCCTTTCGACAGCAGCGCGGAGTTTGCGCCCGCCGACGACACGTCCGATTGCCTCGTTCCATCGAACCGGAATCGGTGCCAGCCCGATGGACAGCGCAATTGCGACGAGACCCGGCTGACCAATTTCCCTGGGCACAATGCCCCCTTGCATCGCCAGCGTCAACAACAGGAGACCGAATTCGCCGCCCTGCGCGAGACACGCAGCCGTTCTAGCGGCCACTGGCGCCGGCCAGCCTGACAACCTCACCACTACCCCAGTCAGAACCGCCTTGAAGAGAAGCAATGCAAGCCATGCAAGAACGATTAACGGCGCGTTGATCACGCTTCTCCAGTCGAGCGTCATCCCCACGGTCACGAAGAAGACACCAACAAGCACATCACGGAACGGCCGAATGTCGTCCTCAATCTGGTGCCGAAAGTCCGTCTCTCCCACCACCATGCCTGCGAGAAACGCCCCTACCGGTGGAGAGAGCCCGAAACCATTCGTTACAAATCCAGTTCCCAGTGCAAGACTCAAGCCGCTCAGCAGCATCAATTCATTCGAGCGAAGACGCGCAACATCGGCCAGGATGCGCTTGAAGACAAGCCTCGAGAGAAAACCGACTGCGCCAAAAGCCAGCGCTGCTACAGCCAGTCTTGTCAGGATCCTCAGTCCATGCACTCCTTCACCCGAGGTCCACGCATCCACAAGGACAAGGAACGGCAAGGCAGCTAAATCCTGAAACAGTAGGATGCCCACCGAGAGCCGGCCGTGGTCCGAGGTGAGCTCTCCTTGCTCCGCAAGCTGTTTGAGGACGATGGCAGTAGACGACATCGCGACCACACCGCCCACCACGACAGACGCACGCACATCGAACCCGGCCATCATGGCGGCGCCTGCGACGATTGCCGTTGTGAGTGCGACCTGCGCACCACCAATTCCAAACACAGTCCGGCTTGCCGCCACCATCTTCGGCAGAGAGAACTCCAAACCGGTCATGAAGAGTAACAAGACAATGCCGAGATCGCCGAAGAAGCGCACTCCTTCGCCGGAAAAGGGAAGGCCCATTCCATGTGGACCAATCAGGATCCCGGCCGCAAGATAGCCAAATACCGTGGGAAGGCCCAACTTTACAAACGCGAACACCAACCCGGCGCACGCGAGGATGACAACCACAGCTTGCAGAAACAGGGTCTCTGTCATAAGCTCAGTGCCCTGAGTGTTCATTCCCGTCAAATCGACGCCGCGTTGGCGTGTACTCCACGGTCGGCTGCTTTCGAACTGGCTGTGGATACAGGCTCATCAAGTCGAGGAACTCGGATGGAATATCGCTTCGGACCGGCAGGCCAAAGCTCTTGGCTTTTTCGAACGTGATCGGGTGGTCATGTGTCCAGGTCCCTTGCGAGAGCAGCTTTGCGAGTTCCTGCACCTGATCTGGCGGACACTTTTCGGCAATCAGCTCAGCGACACTCTCGCGGACTTGCGTCATGGCCTTCCCGGCTTGATCCGCCAGAATCAGGGTCTCGTCATCAACCTCCCAGACCGGCTTCCTCTCGACCGCGCTTAAGATCGACGCCGCCGGATAGCGGCCCAACTGTGGATCCACGGGCCCCAGCACCGCATACTCGCTCATCACGATCTCATCAGCCGCGAGAGCGATCAATGTGCCACCCGACATGGCGTAGTGCGGAACGAACACGGTCACCTTACCCTGGTGCTTATGAATCGCGCGGGCGATCTGTAACGACGCCAGCACGAGTCCTCCAGGCGTATGAAGAACCAAGTCGATTGGCACAGCCGGATCGGTGAGGTGGATCGCCCGAATGACATCCTCGGAGTCGTTGATGTCAATGTACCGGAAGACCGGAAATCCCAGAATGCTCATCGTCTCTTGCCGGTGCACAAGAAGAATCAGGCGCGACTTCCGCTTGCCCTCGATCTTCGATATCGCGCGTTTTCGAGAGGCTTCCAGATAACGCTGCCTGACTACCGGCTGGAGCGCGGAGATCAGGAAGAATATCCAGATAAGGTCGCTCGGGTTCACCAGTGTCTCCGACAGTGGCGGCTCGGGAACATTGGTAATAGTTCAGCTCGCCGCGTGCGCGGGTTCCCCGACGGGCGCTCCGACAGGAGTGAACGTCAGATGATCGTTCACCTCATCGTAGTCGATCCGCACGGTTTGTGAGTCTCGAATCGTTCCCTCGAGAAGCAGTTGGCCAAGCCTGGTCTCGACGTTCTTCTGGATGGCACGCCTGAGCGGACGAGCCCCATACGCCGGGTCGTAACCGATGTGGACCAGATACCGCTTTGCCGCGTCTGTCACATCGATCTGGATTCGTCGTTCGGCGAGCCGCTCGCGCAGACGTCCGAGTAAGATGTCGACAATCCGCACCAGATGTTCTTCGGAAAGGGCGTGGAAAACGATAATCTCATCCACGCGATTCAGAAACTCGGGCCGGAAGAAGTGCTGGACTTCTTCGAGCACTGCATCTTTCATTCGTTGGTATTCATGTCCGTCGAATGCGCCGCGATAGCCGAGGATCCTTTGGCTTCCGATGTTTGACGTCATGATCACGATCGTGTTCTTGAAATCAACCGTACGTCCCTGCCCGTCCGTTAAACGCCCGTCATCAAGAATCTGGAGCATCACGTTGAACACGTCGTGGTGCGCCTTCTCGATCTCATCGAACAGGATGACGGAGTAGGGCCGCCGTCGGACTGCTTCGGTAAGCTGCCCACCTTCCTCGAACCCAACGTAGCCCGGAGGCGCTCCGATGAGCCTCGCGACCGTGTGCTTCTCCTGATATTCGGACATGTCGATGCGAATCATCGAGCGCTCGTCGTCGAACAGAAACTCGGCGAGTGCACGAGAGAGCTCGGTCTTGCCAACGCCTGTCGGACCGAGAAAGATGAAGCTTCCGATAGGCCGGTTTGGATCCTTCAGACCGGATCTGGCGCGAATAACTGCTTCCGCGACAGCGTCGACAGCTTCGTCCTGACCAACCACTCGTTTATGAAGCTCTTCGCGGAGGTGAAGCAGCTTCTGTACTTCTCCCTCAATCAGCCTCGAAACCGGAATTCCTGTCCAACGGCTGACGACTTCTGCGATGTCGTGCTCGTCCACTTCCTCTTTGATCAGCGGTGTGCCCGTTTGCTTTCTGCCGAACTGCTCCATCTCGGCCTTGAGTTGATTCTCCAGTTGCACCAACTTGCCGTACCTGAGTTCCGCGGCTTTGTTGAGGTCGTACTCGCGCTCGGCTTTCTCGATGTCAATCTTGACCTGCTCGATTTGTTCGCGTATCGTACGGAGCCGCTGGACGGCGCGCTTCTCTGCCTGCCACTTCGCCTTAAGAGCATCCGCCTCCGCTTTGAGATTGGCGAGCTCCCTCTCGAGCTTCTCCAGGCGCTGTCGAGAGGCTGGATCGGTCTCCTTTTTCAACGCTTCCCGCTCGATTTCAAGTTGCATCACGCGGCGCAACGTCTCGTCAAGCTGCGTAGGCATCGACTCAATCTCTGTGCGGAGTTTCGCGGCTGCTTCGTCGACCAGGTCGATCGCCTTATCCGGCAGGAAACGGTCCGTAATGTAGCGGTGCGAGAGAACGGCGGCAGCTACCAGTGCTGAATCCTTGATGCGGACCCCATGGTGGACTTCATACCGATCCTTCAGTCCGCGAAGAATCGAAATCGTATCCTCTACCGAGGGCTCTTCCACAAACACGGGCTGGAAGCGGCGCTCCAATGCGGCATCCTTCTCGATGTTCTTGCGGTACTCATCCAGCGTGGTCGCGCCGATGCAGTGAAGTTCGCCGCGTGCCAGCATGGGCTTGAGCAGGTTGCTCGCATCCATCGCCCCTTCGGCCTTGCCGGCGCCTACAACCGTGTGGATCTCATCGATAAACAGGATGATCGTTCCCTCGGCCTCCTGGACTTCTTTGAGCACAGCCTTGAGCCGCTCTTCAAACTCACCGCGGTACTTGGCGCCCGCGATCAGCGCTCCCATGTCCAACGAAATAATTCGTTTTTCTTTGAGGCTCTCCGGGACGTCGCCGCGGACAATCCGCTGTGCCAGTCCCTCGACGATAGCCGTCTTTCCGACGCCCGGCTCACCAATCAAGACCGGATTGTTCTTGGTTCGTCGAGAGAGCACCTGAACCACGCGCCGGATCTCTTCATCGCGTCCGATGACGGGGTCCAGCTTTCCCTGACGCGCAAGCTGGGTCAAGTCGCGACCATAGCGCTCCAGCGACTGATATGTGGCTTCGGGATTCGGCGATGTGACGCGCTGGCTCCCGCGAACTTCCCGCAGAGCCTGCATCAAGCGGTTTCGGTCGACACCCATCTGGGTCAACAGCCGGCCCGCTGGCCCCTTGTCATCTGTCATTGCGAGCAGAACGTGCTCGACCGAAACGTATTCGTCTTTTAGGTTTTTGGCTTCGTCTTCGGCTTGGGTAAGGATGCGATTCAGCCGTCCTGTGACATAGACCTGGTCAGGCGGCGCACCCGTCGGACCAGCGACCTTCGGCATTCGGTCGAGTTCTTCTTCCAACCTCTGTCGCAGGACATCAGTGTTGATGCCGGCCTTGGCGAGAATAGCGCCCGCGAGCCCGTTCTCCTGCTCCAGAAGCGCCGCCAAAAGGTGCTCGACGTCGACCTGCTGATGGCTATATCGGATTGCCTTCGACTGGGCCGCCGAAATGGCTTCGCGCAGCCTCTCAGTCAGCCGATTCATGTCCATGATGCCGAACCTCCCAAAAGTCGGAGGCGACAGCACTCCGCCCGGCTTGGCCAGCCGAGCAGTATGCTGCCGCCTCAATGTGCAAGTTAACGGCTCGGAACTGGGATGGCGCCTCCAAAGCCTCGTGTATGGGCACGAAGTCGCAATCCCAGACCAATCAGTACTGCGCCAAAGATGAACGCATACACGCCCACCCACATCGCGATCACAAGTGCACCGACGAGCGGCGCAATCATCACCAGTACACCGAAAATCACACTAAGAATGCCTGCAAGCGCAAGCAGCCACTCACCGGAGATATACCGGCGGAGCCGGATCGCTGCAATCACCTGGAGCACACCCGTGACGATCGCCCAGGAGCCGATGACCAACACCAGCGCGAGAGCGGTGATTCCGGGCCATAGGACGGTGACAACGGCGGCAAGGATGCCTGCAATACCCTGAAGGAGCAGAACCCCCCACCGTTGGTGCGCCCTTGCAGCGTGAGTTGCTCCGACAATGTTCATCACACCGTCGATCAGTGCGTATGCTCCAAACAGCAACACCAAAGCCTGTAGCGTGATCACGGGCGAGATGAACGTGATGATGCCTACAAGCACTCCCACCAGTCCACGAATCACCAGCGACCACCAGTTTCGTGCGATAACGAGTTCTTCCATAACAGTGCCTCGGATTCGCGAATTTTAAGGCTGCTGTGTGCCCGCCCCTTGCTGCTGCCCAGTTGCGCCTTGTTGCTGCCCACCAGCCGCTTGTTGCTGTGTGCCACCCGCAGTGGCATCGATGGGGATCTGACGCCGGTTGCTTCTCTCCTCTGAAACAGGTACGGTGATCTCCAACATGCCGTCCTGGAATCTGGCGCGGGTTTGTTCCACGTTTGCACCCTCGGGCAGCGGAATAACCCGGTAGAAGCGTCCGTACATCCGTTCGGTCCGTCGTACCCCTCCAACATTCTCTTCGCGTTCGACTTTGCGCTCGCCCTCGATGACGATCGCATCTTCCGTGGCCTCAATCCTCACGTCGTCCGGTGTCAGTCCCGGAAGCTCAGCTCGAACAATGTAGTTACCGTCCCGTTCCATGACTTCGATGGCCGGGGTCCACGTGGTTTCACCGCGCCTGCCCGATGCACCGGCTGCCTCTCCGAAGGAGCGGTCCATTTCCTCGGTCATTCGTCTCAGGATTGAAAAGGGGTTCATAACCGAGAACGGGCTCGCGTATAGGGCGCTCGGTATCAGGGAGAGCCCGAACGGATCCACTCGTCGGGCGAGGCCGGCCTGTTGTTGCTGGGTCCCTCGTCCTTCGCGCCCCTCGCGGCCTTCGCGCCCTTCTTGCGTCGGTTGCGATTGTTGCCTTCTCTGTGTTGTCGTTTCGGTTGCCATAGTTTTTCCTTTCTCTTTCTGTCCGGATTCCAACTCGCGCCTTCAATAACTGCAGTTCCGGTGCCAGAACGGCGGCTCGCGACGTTCGCGTTTCGTATGAGGGCGGAACGGTACTCGCTCGATTTGAAGGGTCAAAAGGATTCGTCGACCCGTTGAAGCCCGCCTGTCTATACGTCGACAACAGCGGCGCTTGCCGCTCGTGGATGAGGTTCATGCAAATGTGGCTGGAGCCTTCTTTGTCGCACTCCGGAGTGACGCAAAACCATACCCAGCGTGAGGATAAA
>DASQVJ010000565.1:0-3334 GCA_035640835.1 Bryobacteraceae bacterium | reverse complement strand
ACCGGCATGAGCACATCGGACAAGGGCGGATCGGGCTCGAGGGATTCCGAGGGTTATTGAATCACCCGAAGTTGAAGAGCAAGCCGTTCATTCTCGAGACGCCATACGACCAGGAGGGCGATGATATTCGGAACGTGCAGGCGCTCCGGAGTTTAGTTGCGCCACCACCAGCGCAACGGAGAAACAAAGCAAAGTCAGACGTTATAGTGAAATCAACCCGTCAAAATGCCTGAACAGCAGTACGATCACAGAGCCATCGAATCCAAATGGTACGACCGGTGGCAAAGCCAGGAGCTCTACCGGCCCGAAGCCGGCACAGATAAGCCGAAGTATTACGTCCTGGAGATGCTGCCTTATCCAAGCGGCACGCTTCATGTGGGACACCTGCGTAATTATGCGATCGGTGACGCTCTTGCGCGCTTCAAGTGGATGCGCGGCTTCAACGTGCTCCATCCGATGGGTTGGGATGCTTTCGGCTTGCCTGCAGAGAATGCCGCCATCAAGAACAAACGGCAGCCCCGGGAGTGGACGCTCGCGAATATCGAGTCGATGAAGCGCCAGCACAAGCGCATGGCCTTCAGCTACGACTGGGATCTCGAGATTTCGACTTGCGAGCCCGAGTATTACCGCTGGAATCAGTGGTTCTTTCTGAAGATGCTGGAGCGCGGCATTGCTTATCGAAAGAAGGCGCTCGTGAACTGGTGTCCTGAGTGCGCGACGGTGCTGGCGAATGAGCAGGTGGTGGATGGCTGCTGCTGGCGGCATGAAACGACGCCGGTCGAGCAACGCGAACTGGAGCAGTGGTTCCTTCGCATCACGCAGTACGCAGACGAATTGCTGGCGGATTTGGAAAAGCTCGAGGGTAACTGGCCGGAACGCGTGATTGCGATGCAGCGCAACTGGATCGGGCGCAGCGAAGGTGCCGAGGTCGATTTCCAGTTGGTGGACACGGGCGAGAAGATTCGCGTGTTTACGACGCGTATTGACACCATTTACGGTGCCACCTGCCTGATCCTCGCGCCTGAGCATCCGCTGGTGAAGCGCATCGTTCCACCGGAGTTGCAGGGTCGGGTTACCGAGCTGATCGATCTGCAGGCGCGTAAGGATCCGTCGGACACGGAAAAGAACGGGTTCTTCACGGGCGCTTATGCGATGAATCCGTTTAGCGGGGAGCGTGTGCCGATCTGGGTCGGCGATTTTGTGCTGATGGGCTATGGCACTGGCGCGATCATGGCAGTTCCGGCGCACGATCAAAGAGATTTCGAATTTTGTACCAAGTACGGCATCGAGATCCGACCGGTGATCCGGCCTGTGGATGGGACGTTGCCCGCCACGGTTGAGGAAGCGTACGGGGATTACGGGGTGTTGGAGAACTCGGGGGAGTTTAGCGGGCTCCCGAGTGAGAAGGCTCGTGAGGTGATGGCTGAGTTCGCGCGCGAGCAGGGATTTGGCGTGAAGGCGATCACGTATCGTTTGAAAGATTGGGGAATCTCGCGCCAGCGCTACTGGGGCACGCCCATCCCGGTGATTCACTGCCCGGAACATGGCGTGGTGCCAGTGCCTGAAGATCAGTTGCCGGTGTTGCTGCCGCTCGATGTGAACATAACCGGCCTGGGCGAAAGCCCGCTGGCACAGCATCCGGGTTTTCTCAACACGACTTGCCCGATTTGCGGCAAGCCCGCCCGCCGTGAGACGGACACAATGGACACGTTCGTCGACAGCTCCTGGTACTTCTATCGCTACTGCGACCCGCACAACTCGAAGGCACCGTTTGACTCGGCGAAGATCGCGTATTGGTTTCCGATTGATCAGTACATCGGGGGCGTGGAGCACGCGATTCTCCACCTGATCTATTCGAGATTCTGGACCAAGGTCATGCGCGACCTGGGCCTGATCTCGAACGATGAACCGACTGAGCGGTTGTTCACGCAAGGCATGGTGGTGAAAGACGGCGCGAAGATGTCGAAGAACAAGGGCAATGTTGTCAGCGCCGACGATTTGATGGATCAGTACGGCGCCGACTGCGGCCGGCTCTTCGAGCTGTTCGCGGCACCTCCCGAGAAGGATGTGGAGTGGAGCGATGCGGGTGTCGAAGGGAGCTATCGCTTCCTGGGACGCGTGTTTCGTTTCATCACTCGGAACATCGATCGCGCTACGGGGGGCGATCCGACGCCGCACACGCCGGGAGATCGGAACGTGCTGCGGAAGCTGCACCAAGTCATCGAGAAAGTCACCACCGACTTCGACTCGCGCTGGCATTTCAATACATCGATCGCCGCGATTATGGAGCTGGTGAATGATCTGTATACCCACGAGTCGGATCTGAACGGTCCGGTGTTGCGGGAGGTAAGCGAGAAGCTCACGCGGTTGCTGGCTCCCTTTGCTCCGTATATGACACAGGAGTTGTGGGAGCAGATGGGCCGCGAGGGCCTGGTCTTCAAGCAATCCTGGCCGGTGTCGGACCCCGAGCTTGCAAAGGAAGATGGCGCTGAGGTTGTGCTGCAGGTGAACGGCAAGGTTCGCGGACGAGTGCTGGTCGCCTTTGGCACCGATCGTGGCGAGCTGGAAAAAATCGCTATGGCGGACACCAAGATGAGGCCGTTCCTCGAGGGCAAGCAGGTGGTGAAAGTGGTTGTGGTGCCCGATAAGCTCGTCAACGTTGTGGTGAAGGGCTAGCGGACATTCGAGGGGTCTGGCGAGCGCTCCAGACTCCGCTAAGTGCTTCCAGGAAATAGATTAAAGTTGTCCTGAGAAGCGGACATGGAAGCGGACATAGACGTCGAAGATCGGGGCGAGCTTCCCAGGCTGATGGAGCCGCTCGTGATCTCCGAGAGTTCACGACATCGAGCGCCATTGCTCGACCTTGCTTTTGAATTGACCCAAAGAGCAGCGGGGTTCCGCCGAAGTCTGCCTGAAGCCATCGTGGCTCCCTTGGCCGACTTGGTGCGGGAGATGAACTGCTACTACTCCAACCTGATCGAAGGTCATCGCACCCACCCGATTGACATTGAGCGAGCTTTACGCGGCGACTACAGCGCGGATCCCGAGAAGCGCGATTTACAACTCGAAGCAAGGGCTCACGTCGAGGTGCAGCGATGGATCGACGAAGGGGGGCTTCGCGATCGGGCGGCATTGAAGGTTGCCGGAATAGTGGAGATTCATCGGCGTTTTTGTGAGTTGCTGCCGGAAGAACTGCTATGGACTGAGGATCCCCACACACGAGAAAGGGTCCGGGTGGTCCCAGGCGGACTGCGTCAGCGCGACGTCCGAGTGGGAGATCACATCGCAATCAGCCCAGGATCGCTACCACGTTTTCTTGCGCGATTTGAGGAGG
>DASQVJ010000564.1:0-3255 GCA_035640835.1 Bryobacteraceae bacterium | reverse complement strand
CAAGCTCATCTGTTCGTTAGTCTAGCAAGCTCGGGCATCGCTCGATTCACTTTGGCACTCGAATTGTAGGGTTGTACTTGGAATACAACGTTAAATTGATGAAGACGTTACTGCGTCAGCCCCGGCATGTGTCCCGGCAAGTCGAGCCTGAAATTCTCGCCGAGATACACGCGCTTGACGTCCGGATCCCGTCCCAGCGTGTCAGGTGTGCCGGCACGGAAGATCCGGCCGTTGTTGATGATGTACGCACGATCGGTAACGGCAAGCGTCTCGCGAACGTTATGGTCCGTTACCAGAATGCCGATCCCGGACTGCTTGAGCCCGGAAATGATCTTCTGGAGCTCGAGCACTTGAATGGGGTCGATACCCGAAAAGGGCTCGTCCAAGAGAAGGAAATGCGGATTGATCACGAGCGAGCGAGCGATCTCGACACGGCGCCGCTCACCGCCCGATAGCGTAAATCCCTTGTTCTTGCGCACTTTCTGAAGCCCCAGCCTGTCCAGCAACTCATCGGCCCGCTCCCGGCGCTCGCGACGAGTCAGCTCCAGGGTCTCGAGGATCGCCAGCAGATTCTCTTCAACTGTGAGCTTTCGAAACACCGATGGCTCCTGCGGCAAGTAACTGATACCCTTGCGTGCCCTCTGATACATCGGCAGCTCGGTGATGTCTTCATCGCCAAGACTCACACGTCCAGAATCAGGGCTGATGAGCCCGACGATCATGTAGAACGACGTCGTCTTACCGGCACCATTCGGGCCAAGCAACCCGACCACTTCACCCGGCTTGACCTCCACGGAAACGTCGTCGACTACTTTCCGGCCCCGATAGGTTTTGGAGATTTCAAAAGTCTGGAGAAGCCTCATCCGGTTAAGCATCTCCAGGATAGCTTGTTCCAGGTACGATTTGACTTATGGCTTTTATATCCGTGACTCGATTACGCCAGATCGCGGAGCCCAGAGCTCGTTAGCGCTGCTTCAGGCGGCTGCGCACGATCTCGCTGCCTGTACCATCCACGATGAGCTTGTCGTTTCCCGAGAAGTAGGTCAGCACTTTGCCGCGTGTGACCCCGCGAAGCGTATCCACCAGCACAGGCTTGCCCTGGGAGAGAATCACCTTCTCATCGGCCACGTAGTATTCGCCATGCTCCGAAGTGCCCGTACGCACGCGGTCCGGAGCCTTCTGCACGATCTTCACTTCGCCATCCGCCAGTGCGCGATCCAATGACGTGCCGCCTTCAACGTCTTTCAGATACGCTCTCAGCTCGCGACCCGCAACATCCAGGCCCGCTCTCTGCAATGCAGCACCTCCGTAATAGATCGCAAGTCGCGGACCATCTTCGTAAAACATCTCGGGTGCTCGAACCATCGTGAAGATCTGCTGGTCAGGCTGGTTCGGAACCTTCTTCGTTTCGATAAACTGGCTCACCACTCTTCCGCGAGCCATCAGCTTGCCCGCGCGCCGGTCGATATCGATCACATCCGCCTCGATTCGGTCCGCGCCTTGCCACAACAGAGCGTTGCCCTCGTATCGAATCAGCGAATTGTTATTCGACGAGATCATGCGATTGGCCTTGGCCTGCCAGGTCTCATTCGAAGCAAGCACGCCCGTGCCGGGTTTCCCTGCCGGCTTTTTATCGGGCAGTCTGGTCGAGGCCACCTCGCCCGTTGCCACCACGCGATCCTTGGCCTGCTCCATCACGATCCGGTTCGCCGTGGTACTTCCGGTGTCGTCCCAAACGCGAGACCTTTTGCCTTCGAGCGTGATCTCGTCCTTCGGATAGTCGAGGATCGCCTTATCGCTCGTAGCCCTTCGCAGACCCTCTTCGTACCGGAAGTCGTTCCATTGTTCAAGCTTCTTCATCGCCCCGGTAGACAGATCGAATTCCGCCAGCAGATCCTTACTCCACGTGAATGAGGGCGGCTGCTGAGGCTTGCCCGGAAGCTTCTCGCCTTCCGTACGCGTCGACACGTCCACGGCGCGGAATGTGTGGAGCTTATTGCCAGGCCCGTAGTTCATCACGATCCGCTCGCCCTTCAACTGCCGCTTGCGTTGCCCTTCTCGATTCGGCAGGAAGTCGACTGTGCCTGGTGTGTGCGTGTCTACTTTCTCGATCTCCTCTCCACCCGGACGCATCTGCAGCACGATCACGTCGCTGGTGAGCACTTTCGTTTCGGACGGATTCTGACTCCCTGCGGCCGGGCGAGTCTCAACACGGCTCGCCCCATTGGCGGTCGCGACCTGAAGCTGTGCGCCTTCCTTTTTGGGATCGAACAGAAGATCGAGCAGCTTCGTCTGGACTTCGGTCTCGCCCGATGCGGTCGCCGACAGCAGCTTCGCGTCCGGTTGACCACGCACCGACTTCACTTCTCCCGTCGCATCGAACTGCATCGCCAGATTGCTCGCCGAGTAATCCAACCGGCGCGCCGCACCTGCGTCCACGCCTTTCGCGTTCACGGCCTCGACAAAGTCGATCGCTCCATCCACCAGGGTCACGGTAGCGTTTCCCGCATCCATGGTCAGCGTGTCCCGCTTGAGCTTCGACCACGGCGAAAGGTAGACCTTCGCTTCGAGTTCTTTGTAAAGCAGCTCGCCCGACTGCACCAGCATCGGCTTGGTATCGGGCGACGAACCGGTCCATAACAGTTCCACGTTGCGGAACATCCGCAGCTCACGCAGCGTCGGATCGTATTCGGCGCCTTCGCACTTACCCTTCCCTCGATCAAACTCGAAAGCCGCTGCCCGGTCCGTATGCACCTTGCCGGACTTGCTGTCGTAGCGAACGCCCGATGACCGAATCAGCAGAAGCTTCCCGGAAACCGGTTCGCCTTCCTTCAGGCCCATTCGCATCTCCACTTCCCCTTCGGAGTACATGGCCTGCGACGCCATATCGAACTCGGCCCGTTTGGACTTCACTTCGTCGAACCCGTCGCCGTCTTTGTGAAAGAGCTTGAGCTCGACGTCCTCTAACTCAAATTTCTGGGTGGTTGTGTTCTGCTGGAATTCGCGAGCGCGGACCTCGACAACAGTACGGTTGTTGTCGCTTTTGCTCCAGAACCAGCCCTCAGCCTTGGATGCGATGTTGCCGGGGAGCGCGGGAGGTGGTGCGGGCTCCTCGCGAATCTGCGCTTCCCGCTGTTCGGTGAAGACGTAGCCGACAGTGCCGATCACCGCCACCAGAAGAATCAAAATGGTCCGGCGGAAGCGCCGCATGTGTGTGCTACTTCAGAATAACAGACCTGCTCTGACGCCACCTGT
>DASQVJ010000563.1:0-7173 GCA_035640835.1 Bryobacteraceae bacterium | reverse complement strand
GGGCCGTGTCGCCACCAAGGGCGCCGCCACCATCGAAACGCGCAGTGGCAATCTCGAACGCACCTCGACCAACTGGAGTCCCTGGGCTCCTCTGAATGGCGATCGCATCGCCTCTCCCCCCGCTCGCTTCCTGCAGTACCGGGCGACACTCACGGCCCCCGCCGAAGTGAGCGAAATCGAGTTGGCCTATGAGGCGCGCAATGTTGCGCCCTCCATCGACTTGATCGAGATCACGCCTCCAAACTACAAGTTCCCCGCCCCCAGCGCGGGGCTCGGAATATCGACCACACTTAGCCTGCCTCCACTAGGACAGAAGAAGCGTCCATCGCCGCCTTCCGTCGAGACCACGACAACTCCGTCCATGACGCTCGCTCGCTACTTCATAGGCGCTCGCTGGACGGCCTCCGATCCGAACAATGACGAACTCGAGTACACCGTGCTCATTCGCGGTGAGCGCGAAAGGGAATGGAAGACTCTCAAGGAGAAGATCCGCGAGAAGTACATCTCCTGGGACTCATCGGCGTTTCCGGATGGAGGCTACTTCCTCTCGGTCATCGTCTCCGATGCCCCCGACAACACGCCGGATCAGGCGCTATCCACAAAGAAGGAGAGTGATCGGTTCGTTATCGACAACACGCCGCCGAAGATCGCGAACCTCACTGCCACCCGAGCCGGCAAGTCCATTCACGCAACCTGGTCCGGGAACGACGCCCTGAGTAATATCGTGCGCGCCGAGTACTCGCTGAACGGTGGCGACTGGACGCTCGTGCAGCCCGTCTCCCGGCTCTTCGACGCACCCAATCAGCAGTTCGATTTAAACATCAACGATGTAAATGGCACGGAGATCACACTCGCCGTTCGACTCACCGACGAGTTTGACAACCAAAGTGTCGAGAAGATCGTCGTTCGCTGAGGATAGCTTTCAGCGATCGGCCATCAGCAATCAGCTTTTCAGGCACTCCATTGCAGCCTGCGAATCAAGCTCTCCAGAAACTGCTTCCTTAGAGCTGACCGCTGAAGCCTGACCGCTGAACGCTAGAACCTACGGCTGCGCGCGATATCCGCGGCGCGCACGAATCTGCGCTCCCGGAAACCTCTGCTTCGCTTCCGGCGTTAGCTCGACACGAACGGCACGGAACCCCGTCGCTCCGTCCGGCACCCGAATATGCAGGCTGTAGCGCGTGCGAATGCGTTCCACCATCTGTGGAAATGCAGTCGACGCGCGAGCCGCGCGAACCGTCTCGCCACCCGTCTCCTCGGCGATCAAGAACACATCCGGTGGCGTGAAATCCGGATTCGTATAACGGCCCGCCGTGATCGGCGGTGGACGCTCACCCTTGCCCACAACCAGTCCATTCAGCACCGTGTCGCTCTCCCACAACGCGTTGATCACCGGCTGATCGGGGCTCTTATAGTTGAGCCCAAGATTGTCCGTGAGAATCAGGATCGCCCGACGCCCGGTCTTGCCCGCGTTCTCGCCCATGTACCTGGCCGCCGTCAGCAGACCATCGTTGATCGAAGTGCTGGTGCCGACGTTCTGTTCGCTCACCGCCTTCTTCAACTCGCGCGCAACCGCATCCAGATCCTCGGTGAACGGAAGCACTACCGCCGTGTCACGCGCAAACACCATCACCCCAACTCGATCGCCCTTGTTCAGGACACGCAGGGAATCGCGCGCTACACTCGCGATCTGCTCAATATGCTTCTGGACACTTCCGCTAACGTCAAGCAGCAGGAGCAGTGTTAAAGGTTCCGACTCACGTCCGAAATAAACGACCGGCTGCGGAGCCGCACCATCGAACACCAGAAAATCTTCTTTCGTGAGACCGTGAACGATTGCGCCATCTTTGATCACCTGCGCATCGATGCGAACATTCGAAACCCCGCTCTTGAAGGTGAAGTCGGTGGAGCCATTGCCGCTCGCCAAGGCAGCAGATCCATTTCCGTAAGGACCCTGTGCCTTCAGCGGCATCAACGACAATAAAAACATGAAACATATTGTGGCCGGCACCGCAGGCCACATCGACCACGGGAAAACTTCGCTCGTGCGCGCACTTACAGGCATAGACACCGACCGGCTCTCGGAAGAGAAACGCCGCGGCATCTCCATCGACCTTGGTTTTGCGCATCTCCAGATTGGGCAAAAGCTCCGCATCGCTTTCATAGACGTTCCCGGGCACGAAAAATTTGTCAAGAACATGCTCGCCGGGGTCGCGGGTATCGACTTTGTGATTCTTGTGGTCGCCGCGGATGAGTCGATTAAGCCACAGACGCGAGAGCACTTCGACATCTGCAGACTCCTCGGAGTAGAACGCGGAATAATCGTCATCAGCAAGGCAGATAAAGTAGATCCTGAGCTCGTTGACCTCGTTCGAATGGAGGTCGAAGAGTTCGTCCTTGGCTCATTTCTTGAGGGTGCCCCTGTCATCCCTGTCAGTGCCACCTCAGGCCAGGGTTTGGATGAACTGAAATTAATGCTTGCCGGTCTCGCGGAAGAACATACCGAGAGGCCCAAACAACGCCCCTTCCGCCTCGCGATTGATCGAGCTTTTTCGATGAGAGGCTTCGGCACTGTCGTTACCGGCACTGCTCGTTCAGGGATTGTGCGTGTCGAAGATCAACTCGACCTGCTGCCTGAAGGAAAATTAATCCGAGTCAGGGGCCTGCAGGTGCATGGTTCTTCCGCCAATGAAGGCGCCGCGGGACAACGCGTAGCCCTTAACGTAACCGGCGTTGACTTAGCCGATCTACGTCGCGGCCAAGCTCTCGCAGCATCGGGCTTCTACACAGCCGCTAACGCACTCGACTGTCGCTTCTCTCTGCTCGCCGGCGTCAAACCTCTACGAAACCGAACCCCTGTGCATCTGCACATCGGGACAGCCGAAATCGTTGCCGACGTCCGCTTCCCGTCCGGACCCGTCGAGCCCGGTCGCGAGTCCTTCGTTCGCTTCGTCCTACGCGAACCCACGCTCGCGTTACCCGGAGATCATTTCATCGCGCGTATGTTCTCACCGGTGCAAACCATCGGGGGCGGCGTGATCCTCGACGTGCATCGCCGACCGACCCGCGCACCTCACCTGCGCCTGAAAAACATGCCCGAACGTGCTAAGAGCATCGCCACTGCGAGTCCAGGCGCCATCGTTTCGCGGTACCTGTCCGAAGCCGACTTCGGCCTGACCAACAAAGCATTGATGTCGAAAACAGGCTGGAGCGCCGCTGAAGTGGAATCGGCAACTCGCGAAGCGAGGGCCTCACGCATCAAGGATCTTTACGTAAATCCCGCAACGCTCGCCGACTGGCAAAACCATCTGCAGCGAGAACTGGCGGAGTTTCACAAGTCCCAGCCCCTACAAAGGGGAGCACCGAAGGAAGAACTACGAGCCAAGCTACTCCCCACAGCACCTGCCGACGTGTTCGAGGAGCTTCTTGCGATGCAGAAACAGGTCGTCGCCGACGGCAACCTCCTGCGCCTGGCAACGCACAAGATCGCCCTCAAAGAGGACGAGTCTCAAGCGAAGGCGAAGATCGAAGCAGCCTTCCAAAAGGCCGGACTCTTTGCGCCCTCGCAGGACGATGTGCTTGCTGCAAGTGGTGTCGATCAGAAAACCGCCCGCACGATTCTCCAGATCCTTTTGAAGGAAGGCAAGCTCGTGCGAGTGACCCAGGATCTCGTTTTTCACCAATCGGCAATCGGATCCCTGAAGGAAAACCTCGCGACCAAGCGCGGACAACGATTCCCCGTAGGTCAGTTCAAAGACTGGGTAGGAGTCTCGCGCAAATACGCGATTCCCCTACTCGAGTACCTGGATCGGGAAAAGATCACTCGCCGAGAGGGCGACGAACGAGTTGTTCTTTGAGGTAAGGCTTAAGCTGCCGGCTGAGCGAGAGCCTTCACGCGGGCTGCGATACGTGACTTGTAGCGTGCAGCAGTATTCTTCTTGATGATGCCCCACTTAGCAGCCCGATCGACCACCGAGTAGGTGAGAGGCAGAGCTGCGAGAGCTCCGTTTGCATCCTTCGCCGTAATCAGTCTGCGCACCGCGCGGATCTGGTGACGAAGGCGAGACTTCCGGGCACGATTGATCGCCGTCCGTCGTTCCGTAATTCGGACCCGCTTCAATGCGGAAACGTGATTCGCCATTCTTCCTTACAATCCAACCTTCTGAAAATTTAGCTCCTTCCAGGATATCGCACCCTGCCCTCCTCTGTAAACGGCTGCAAACGTGCGAACCAGGCGCCCCCTTCCCCCGTTCTTATGTGCGACGCCCATGGTGAAGCAACCGTTTTTAAAGGTCCTCGAATGGCATTTCGTCTGGTGCACGCTTCCTTTTTTCCTCTATTACGTCTGGCGGATTGACTTCAATAGCCCCTATTCGGTCATGTTGATTCCTTTCGCCGCCATTGCTGCGGTAGTAAACGCTGTGTTCTGCGCCGCCCAGTGGTACTTCATAGGGTGCCTCTTTTCACTCGGCCAGACCCGGCCGAAGCCCTCTCCGGAGACCCCTGAGAACTCGCCCGAGCCTCCTCATGCGTCGTGCCCCCGAACCTCGGTCTGATGGGGGGTGGCGTTTACGCTGCGTCGGCCTTCAGGCCGACTTGCTCGAACCCCGGCCAAAGCCTCACGCTAACGAAAATTCCGCACGAAGCCCGAGGAGTCCAGCATTTGCACTCTGGAGACCTCATTCCACCCCGAGTCCGATATACTTTTTGGCGAATGCGTGTCGCCTGGGCCTCGTTCGCTTTAGCGGCGCTAGGAAGCGTGTCCTCAGCGCCGATCTTCGCCGTCGATTTCACAAAAGAGGTGCGCCCCATCCTTGAGCGCTCCTGCTATGGATGCCACGGCCCCAAGGCCCAAATGGGTGGCCTGCGGCTCGACGCCAAGTCGGGAGCCGGCAAAACCGTCGTTCCCGGTGACCACGCCGCAAGCGTCCTCTATCAGCGCATCGCAGGCATCGGCGACCAGGCTCGCATGCCCATGGGCGCCAAGCCGCTTTCGGCCGTCGAGATCGCCCTCATCAAAGAATGGATCGACGCCGGAGCCGTTTGGCCCGACAGTGCCGGCGAAGTCGCGGCCAAAGTCAAGAAGCACTGGGCCTTCGAAGCGCCGACCCGCCCCGCAGTCCCGGCCGTCAAAGCTGCTACAACGCCGATCGATGCCTTCATCCTCGCCAGCCTGGAGAAAGAAGGGTTGAAGCCATCACCCGAGGCCTCGCGAGAAACACTGCTTCGACGACTGAGCCTGGACCTCATCGGATTGCCTCCAACCCCCGCCGACGTCGACGCGTTCATCGCCGATAAATCGGAGAACGCGTACCAAAAGCAGGTCGAGCGGCTCCTGGCTTCACCACACTACGGCGAACGCTGGGCACGCATCTGGCTCGACGCCGCACGCTACGCCGATTCCGATGGATACGAGAAAGATAAGGCCCGGTCCGTTCACTTCTATCGCGATTGGGTGATCAACGCTTTCAATCGCGACCTTCCGTATGACAAGTTCATCATCGAACAAGTTGCCGGCGATTTGTTGCCCGGAGCTTCGCAGGATCAGAAGGTCGCGACCGGCTTCCTGCGCAACTCGATGATCAATGAAGAGGGCGGCGTCGACCCCGAGCAGTTCCGCATGGAAGCGATGTTCGATCGCATCGACGCCATCGGCAAAGGTGTGCTCGGCATCACTGTGCAGTGCGCCCAATGCCATAACCACAAGTACGATCCGACCAAGCAGGAAGAGTATTACCGCATCTTCGCGTTCCTCAATAACTCGCATGAGTCGAACATCGTTGTCTACACACCTGAGGAACAGCGCAAGCGCGACGATGTATTCGCAAAGATTGCCTCACTCGAGAACAAGTTGAAGAAGTCAGTGCCATCCTGGCGCACCCGGATGGCAAGCTGGCAAGCGAAAGCCGCGAAGACCTCCGTCGACTGGCAGGCGGTGAAGCCGGAAGTCGAAGACATCTCGACCGGTGGGCAAAAGTACGTGCCCATGGGCGACTCGTCCATGTTGGCCGCCGGATATGCGCCCACCAAGCATCGCGCCAAGATGTCGTTCAAAGCCGATCGGCCTATCGCAGCCATTCAGCTCGAGCTCCTGAATGATCCGAATCTTCCGCTCGGCGGCCCTGGCCGATCGACCAAAGGCACCGGCGCCTTGACCGAGTTCGAGGTCGAAGCGGCGAGCGCCGATGCACCCGAAAAGTCCTGGCAAATTTGCATTCGCAAAGCAACGGCCGATGTGAATCCACCCGTAGCGCCCCTCGAGCCCGCGCACGATGACAAGACCAAGCGGCTCCGCGTGACAGGTCCTGTCGAATTCGCCATCGACGGCAAAGACGAGACGGCCTGGGGCCACGACATCGGACCGGTCCGTCGAAACATGCCCTACAAGGCCGTGTTCCAACTCGAGCAGACCATCCCAGCGGGCCAGATCGTCCATGTCTACCTCAGCCAGCGGCATGGCGGTTGGAACAGTGACGACAACCAAAGCCTCAACCTCGGACGCCTGCGCCTATCGGTCACGTCCGACCCGGATGCACAAGCGGACCCCGTGCCGATCCGTGTGCGCGAGTTGCTCGCCAAAGATGCCGATTCGCCGGAAATCTTCTCGTATTGGCGCACCACTGTGCCCGAATGGGCATCCGTGAATGCCGAGATCGAAACGCTTTGGCGGCAACTACCCGACGGTTCGTCGCAGTTGGTGTTAGCCGAGAGAAGCGAGCCGCGCAAGACGCACATCCTCACGCGTGGCGACTTCCTGAAGCCCGGCAAAGAAGTCGAGCCCGGAGTCCCGGCGTTCCTCCATCCGCTGCCCGAGAGCGATGAGCCCGCCCGGCTCCGCTTCGCGCGATGGCTGGTCGATCGCAAGTCGCCGACAACCGCTCGAGCCTTGGTCAATCGCGTCTGGCAAGCATACTTCGGACATGGAATCGTCGCCACCTCGGAGGACTTCGGCATGCAAGCCGAAGCTCCAACACATCCCGAACTACTCGACTGGCTCGCAGTCGAATTCATGGATCGCGGCTGGAGCCTGAAGCAGCTCCACCGCACCATCGTGATGTCTTCCACGTATCGGCAACAGTCGGTTGTGACTCCCGAGCTGCAGGAGAAAGACCCCAACAACAAGTTGCTCGCGCGCGGCCCCCGGATCCGGGTCGATGCGGAAGTCGTTCGCGA
>DASQVJ010000562.1:0-2916 GCA_035640835.1 Bryobacteraceae bacterium | reverse complement strand
TGTTGCCAATGAATGTGTCTAGTTCGGGGGAGCCGTTAGGGTTCAAACCAGCTACACAAGGTACTATTCCAGTAATGAAAGCTCTGTTGCTCTCCGAGTATGGCCGGCTGGAAATGGCGGAACTCCCTATGCCGCGGCCAGCTGCCGATGAAGTGCTGGTTCGAGTGAAAGCGTGTGGAATCTGCGGCAGTGATGTCCACGGTTATGACGGCAGCTCAGGCAGGCGGATCCCACCTCTCGTGATGGGGCACGAGGCGTCGGGGGTTATCGTTGCCGCGGGCAGCGATGTGACTCGGCTCCGGGAAAACGATCGCGTGACCTTCGATTCGACGATCTATTGCGGAGCTTGCGATTACTGTCTTCGTGGCCAAGTCAACCTGTGCGACAAACGCGAGGTACTGGGAGTCTCGACACCCGATTTCCGTCGTGCAGGTGCATTTGCGGAATATGTTGTCGTCCCCGAGCGGTTGACCTATCGATTGCCAGACGAAGTGTCTTTCACCGCTGCCGCCATGATTGAGCCCATTGCCGTTGCGGTACATGCGGTTTCGTTAGCGAATCTTCCGAAAGACGTCTCGGCTGTTGTGGTTGGGGCCGGTATGATTGGCCTCCTGACGTTACAAGTTCTGCGGGACGCAAGTTGTTCCCGAATACTCGTGACCGATGTCGACGATACACGCCTGGCGCTAGCTAAACAGCTTGGGGCGACTGACGTCGTGAACGGCAAGACAGCGGATGCGTCTGGGGAATTTAATCGGCTCACTTCCGGTGCCGGTGTCGATGTTGCATTTGAAGCCGTCGGCAGTACTCCTACGGTCGGTATCGCGATCAACAGCGTAAGAAAGGGCGGAACGGTCGTGCTTATCGGGAATGTTACGCCGAAAGTCGAGATCCCGCTCCAGGCAGTCGTGAGCCGCGAGCTTCGATTGCAAGGAACGGCTGCATCTTCGGGTGAATATCCGCAATGCATCGAACTTCTCCGGCGCGGGGCCGTCCGAGTTGATGAATTGATCAGCGTAGTTGCACCCCTGGAAGAAGGAGCTGTCTGGTTTGAGCGTCTGCACGAACGCCAGCCTAACCTGATGAAAGTGATTCTGACTCCGGAAGCCCCGGAAAAGGCGGAAGTGACCGCCTAGTTAGGTGGCGTAGTCTGCGTTCTCGGGTCGTCCCGAAGGCCAGACGACGTTCTTCGCCGACCCGACCGTCCTCTGTAACTCATGCAACAGAGTTTCCTCGAGGCGCAAATCGAGTGCCTCGACGTTCGTTCGGACCTGCTCAGGCGAACTCATCCCGACAAGGGTAGTCGCGACATAAGGGTGATTGAGGCAATAGCGCAGGCCCACCTGCGCGGGATTGAGATTACGATCACGGCAAAGTTGACGGACACGTGCTGCTGCGTCTCGGACTGGTTGCGGCGCCGGGTGCCAGGCTGGAATGGGACCCTCACCCAATAAACCCATATGCAGGGGAGAGGCGTTGATCAAGCCGATCTTATTCGCGTCAACCACGGGCGTGAGCAGGTCGTCCATGTCCCGAACAAATAAGTTGAAGCGACAGTAGGACAGCACAGTATCGACCGGCACCGCTCCTACGATGCGAGCCATCATCCTGAGCTGGTAAGAAGTGATACCGATAAATCGGGCCTTTCCGCTGTTCTGCACTTCGCGGAGAGCCGGGATCGTTTCCTCTTCGATCTGTTTCTCATTGCCGAACTCAATATCGTGAGCCTGCAATAAATCCACGTAATCGGTTCTCAAGCGCCGCAGGGATTCGTCAATGCTCGAGCGGACCCGGGCCGCTGAGAAGTCAAAGCGATCCGTATCGTAGCGGCCGCACTTCGTAGCAAGGACAACCTTCTCGCGCTTGCCCGATAATGCCTGGCCGAGACGCGATTCGGCGAGCGTCCGGCCATAATACGGCGAGACATCGAAAAAATTGATGCCGCAATCGATGGCTTCGTGAACCGCTCGAATGCTTTCCGCCTCACCGATCTCGCCAAACTCGTTGCCGAGCGGCGAGGCGCCAAAACCAATGGGAGAAACCCCGAGTCCAGTCGCGCCGAGTGATCTACGCTCCATGTTCATGAGGTTCCGGAATAGGTTCGACAGTTCCGAGGAGAAAGATATAACCGCAAATTCCGATGGCGAGAATGACGGCTGCCGCACCAAACGCCCGCCCAAATGAGTTCGTCTTTCCCGCAAAGAAGCCCGTGGCAATTGGCGCAACAACGGCGGCAATCTGATTGCCGAAATTCAGGATTCCTCCGACTTTGCCTGTAGAGTTGCGCGGCGCGATCAACGATGGGATCGACCAACCGACCGGCGCAGCGGCCGCGAGGCCACCGAGCGAAATGCTCAGCCAAAACACGGCTGCCCACGCGGTCTGTGCAAATGCGACACCCCCAACGGCTAAGCCGAGAATAGTTCCGCCAATCAGAATGGACTTACGCACCCTGGATTCCGGATGGCCCCGACGGACCAAGAAGTCGACCAGCCATCCACCGACGAGAAGATCTGTGAACGTGGCGAAGAGCCAAGGAAGGGAAGTGAATAGGACGGAGTGGAGGAGGTCGATCCCGAGAGATCGAGAGAAGTAACTGGGCAACCAGGTCAGGAACAGGTAGAAGCAGTAGTTATAAGCGAAAAAGCCGAGAACCAGTCCCAGAACCTTCCGTTGCCGCATCAGAAATGCCAGCGACGCGCCTTTTCCGGTTCCGGGTGCTCTGTGCTGTTGCGCGCCGCCGGCGCGGATATAGTCCCACTCCTCCTCTGAAAGTTTGGGATCGTCCTTTGGTTCACGGTAGACCAGGTAAAACGCGACGAAATAGAGAAAGCTGATGAGCCCGGTGACCGCGAAGCTCATTCGCCAGCCCAGTTTGATCAGCACGATACCGATGAGAGGTACCCCGATGGCTGA
>DASQVJ010000561.1:0-4595 GCA_035640835.1 Bryobacteraceae bacterium | reverse complement strand
GCTAAAGTATTCCCCTTCGCGTCCCTTCGGAATCATGAGCGAGAACAACGACCGGCTCAGCGCCTGGCTCCCACCGAGCACCAAGCCAACCACGAACGCCATGATGAAAAACCCCTGCACGCCGCGAACGGATACATAGATGGCCACGATCACGCCCGACCAGATCAGCAACGACAGGATGACGCTTCGCTTCGCACCGATGGCAGCGGCCAGGTACTGAAACAGCATTGCCCCGACAAAAGCCACGAACTGCACCATCAGGATCGCCATCGTCAGCGAGCCCATCGGGATCTTCAGCTCGACACTGCCGAACTGTGCTGAAAGAGCAATAACTGCCTGGATTGCATCGTTGTACAGCAGGAACGCAATCAAAAACTTGAGTGTCTCGGGATAGTTTCGGACCTCGCGAAGGGTTGCCATCAACTGCCCGAACCCTTTGGACACGATGCTCTCGCCTGCGCCTGCCCGTACCAGCGGCTGGCGGTTCCGCAAACCGGCCAACGAGACCACGCTAAAGAGCGCCCACCAGACTCCCGCGGACGCCAGGCTGATGCGAACCGCCATCCCCTCGGTCAGGCCAAATGACTTCGCCCGGCTAAAGAGGACTAGGTTCAGCGCAAGCAAAATGCCTCCGCCCAGGTAGCCGATCCCCCAACCTCTCGAGGAAACCCGATCGCGATCCTCAGGCGCCGCAATCTCCGGGAGGAACGAGTTATAGACAACGATCGACGCCCCAAACGCAAGATTCGCAATCAGGAACAGGAGTCCCCCAAGCAGAAACATCCTGCCGCTGAGGAAGAACATCGCCATCGTCGCCACCGCCCCGGTGTAGGCGCATAATCCGAGCAACTGCTTCTTGCGCGGACTTAAATCGGCGACGGCCCCGATAAGCGGCAGTACGAGCACTTGCAGGAACACGGCCAGCGACACGAGATAGCCCCAGTAGGCCCGGGCATCCATGCGCACCCCAAACACGTCGACTCGGCCGGTGGGATCGGCAGCCGCGTTTGCCAGCGACGTAAGGTATGGCCCCAGGAACAGCGTCAACACAGTCGAGGCGAACGCCGAGTTCGCAAAGTCGTACATGTACCAGGAGCGCTGCTCGCGAGTGCTGTACTCCACAGGCTTTTGATGAGCCTCCGCTGGTGTCATGCGCGTTCTCCTGCCCTCTCCTCCACAGCCTTCGATGCCGACTGGTCCAACTCATCCGCCATCTGTCGCAAACGCACGTAATCCTTCTTCCCATTGCCCAGCAACGGAATAGTGTCGAGGTGAACCACCCGCCTCGGCAGCACAAGCTCCGGCAAACCGAGTTCACGCACTTTTGTCTGCAACTGCTCCCTCGTCAAGCCACGATCTTCAGTAAACAACAGGAGCGCCTCACCGCGCCGGAAGTCCTTGATCGCGATCGCAGCGTGTTGATAGCGTGGCTGCGTCGCGATCGCCACCTGCTCCACCACCTCCAGCGATACCATCTCGCCCGCAACCTTCGCGAAACGCTTCATCCGTCCCTTGATGTCGAGCAAACCCTTCTCATCGATAGTGACGACGTCGCCCGTGTTGTACCAACCCTCCCCGAAGATCGATTGTGGAGGTTCGATTTGGCCGGGCCGCTCGTGCTTCAGGTAGCCGGCCATTACATTCGGGCCGCGGACATGCAGGATGCCGCCTTCATCGATGCCCTCGACCGGTTCGAGCCTTGCCTCCATCCCCGGCATCAGCTCGCCGACCGAGCCCGGGCGATTAGCCATCGGGGTCGAGAGTGTGATCACAGGCGAGCACTCGGTCGCCCCATAGCCTTCAAGCACGCGAACCCCAAACTTATCCATGCAAAGCTGCCTCACATCGTCACCGAGCTTCTCGGCCCCGACCACCAGGTAACGCAAGTTGTAGAAATCGTATGGGTGCGCGAACTTGGCATAGTTGGCGAGAAATGTATTGGTCGAGAAGAGGACCGTGCAGTCGCGGTCATAGACCGTCTCGGGCACGATGCGGTAATGCAGCGGTGACGGATAGAGGAAAATTCGAGCGCCGTTCAGCAAAGGCAGCACAATTCCCCCAAGCAGCCCAAACGCGTGAAACATCGGTAGCGCGGAAAGGAACTTGTCCTTCGAGCTGAACGAAATCACACTCCGGACCTGCGCCGCGTTCGCGAGCAGCGACGCGTGCGTTAACACGACACCCTTCGGCCTACCCTCCGACCCCGATGTAAACAAGACCACCGCGGGATCTTCCGGCTTCGTGGGCACCATGGTCGACAGCGGGTTGTGCAGTGCCCAAAGCATCAACCAAAGCTTGTCGCCGAGGCCGAACATCGGCCGCAGATCTTCCAGGTAGACCACCCTCAATGACCCGAGTGCCGCGATGAGGTTGGCGAGCTTCGCCCTTTCGACAAAAGCTCGAGAGGTAACCACCAACTTGACCTGCGCCAACTCGCACGCACTCCGAACTCCATCCGGGCCCGCCGTGAAGTTGAGCATCGCCGGAACGCGCCTAGTGGCGAACATCCCGAACAGCAAGCTCACAGTCGTGCTGACATTCGGCATAAGCACACCGACCGTTTCGCCCGGCTGGCTCAGCTTGCCCACGAGCCGCCCCAACGCGAGACTCGCCTTCAACAGATCGCCATAAGTCTGGTTCTTCTGAATGTCTTCGAGAATGTCGCGCCTGCGCTCGTAGATTTCGATGGCCCGTACAAAAGCCTCGAAGAGCGTCTCGTTGTGCCGTGCTTCGAACGACTCACGCTGCATGATGCGACGCAAGCGCTCACTCGAGATGCGGCGTCGTTCTTTCGCCGTAGGAGCCTCAGGCATCAGAAGACGTTGCGGCTGTCCGATGTGCAGCCGAATCTTCGGGAACAACATCTTCGGAAAGTCGCCCGTTACCTTGCTGGCGTAGGAGAACTCGGGTCCTTCGAGATGAACCGGGACGACGGTCGCCCCGGTGCGGGCTGCGACGAACGCAGGCCCATCGTAGATCTTCATCATCGATCCGGTGACGCTGATACGTCCCTCTGGAAAGATGACGACCGGAGTGCCGGAGTCGATCAAGTGAACAATTGCTTTGATCGCGAGAGGACTATTGGTGTCGACGACCAAATGGGGCAGGAACTGAAGGCCCATCTTGAAATACCAAAGGCGGGCGATCGAGCTGTGAACCAGATACGTTGGTCGAATCGGCAACCAGGCTCCAAGTAGAATCCCGTCCAGAAACGACTTATGGTTGCAAACTACCAGAAGCTTGTCAGCCGGTTGAAGTTTGCCGGAGACGCGCACGTCGAACAGAAGGCGCGTGAACATCCGGACAAGAAAAGCGACGACGTCGATCATTCGTCACTTCACTATAGACCTCCGCGCGCTCGCCACCCAAGCTACTTCAGGACGGTTTCAAGCGCCCCGAACCTTGCCAGCCGCGCAGTGTCGAGCAGTTCGGGCGAGATCGAGAGCCTTTTCAACGCGGCCGAGAGCTGCCGGTTCGATGGGAGATCCTCTTCGGAGTCGGCCCAGAACTCGGTCAAGTACAGGATCGCGGCCAAGTCGCTGTTGGAGGCTGTTGGTTCATGGTGGTAGCGAACTCCTTCGACCAGCGAGCTCGGCACATTCCAATGTTTCAGGATCTCCGCACCCGCTTTCGAATGATCAATCCCGGTTACCACAAGCTCTGCCATGAGCAGCTCACAGCCTCGCGCGGTCAATCTCTCTTTCGCCTCAGACACGTGACGAGGCAGCACTGCGAATGCAAGCCTTCCGAGATCATGAACCAGGCCGGCCACAAATGCTTCGCGAGGATTCACATTTCCACCGAGCCCCGCCAAATATTCGGCGATCTGCGCACATTCGAGTGAGTGCTTCCAAAGTGCCCGCAGCTTCGTGCTGGCGAATAGAGGCTTCATCGCTGCGGTTGCCAAGACCTTTCGTGTGGCATCCATCCCGATGTAGTTCACCGCCTGTCCCACGGATCCGATTGGGAATCTCGGACTATAAGCCGGAGAGTTCGCCAGCTCGAGCAGTTGACCCGCCAGCACCTGATCCTGCAAGCAAACATTCTGCAATTCCGTCAGGCTCACATTTGGATTCGTTGCCATTCCCACCGCACGAATCGCAACCGCCGGATAGACCGGCAAGTTCGGGATATTGGCGTGAAGCTCCGACGGTTGCGACTTCCGAAGGCAACCCAAAGCCCACACAAGCTTCGCGTCGAATAGACCAGCCCGTGCCGCAACGGCTACTTCTTCGAACACGCGGTCGGCATGCGCCCCGAGCAGCGGCGCCATCTCGAGCTGCTCGTCGAAGTAGTTTGCGATCTCCAGGATCCGCGCAAGCTGCGTCACGGAATCCGGGGCTGATTCGACACTTAAAGGCAGCGCACGATAGCTCCGCAGCACCGCGTCGACGTCGTTTGTCCACGGACTCCCGTCAGACCCTTCGACCTCTATCTTCAGGTCCTGGAAGAGCCGCTCCAACTCGTGCTCGTCCGTTCCGTCTGAGCAGAACATCGGTGGGGAGTGATGCAGTTCTGCAGCCTGGCACACCAAGTCCAGTTCGCGGGCGTCTAGCTCCATCATGAGCCCAATCTCATACGCCCATGCCGCCACA
>DASQVJ010000560.1:0-4761 GCA_035640835.1 Bryobacteraceae bacterium | reverse complement strand
CCGCCTAACCGCTGGGCCAACACACGCTCGAAGACATTGCGGAGGGCTTTGTCGTCCGAGAGCACAGAGCGCAGGCGGGATGCCGGGTCTCCCGAGTAGGTCTGAACCAAGCGGGTTTTAAGCGAAGCGCCGGGCTGGATGCTGCCGGTGATCTCCGTCTCGATGTGATTCTGTTCAGGTCCCATCATCGGAAGCTTGACCAAGTCGCCCTGCGCACCTGCGACCACCAATGCAAAGCTGCCTTGCTGCTCGAGCGGCAACTGCCCTAGGGGGGTGTAAGGATCAGTGGGATCGAAGATCCAGAGGCGGCCGAGCTTCGGGTGGCTGAGGATGGCCTGCGAGTCGACGCCGTCCGGCACGCGCACCGCGAGAATCGCGTGATTGAACTGCATGGGCGACGGCCAGTCTCGCCGGACGAAGTCGCGGTCCCCTGAGAAGACCCCGACCAGGTACGAATCGATGCCGTGGGCTTTCAGGAGCGCGCGCATCAGCGTTGCCTTGTCCTTGCAATCCCCGTAGTTGCGCGTGAGAATCTCCTCTGCGCGATGCGGCGTGTAGCCCCCTCCGCGAGTAACATTCAACTGCACCGAGATGTAGCTCGTCTTTTGAGCAAGTGACGCGACTGCGCTGAGTTTATCGAGGAAGCTTGCGGAAGACGGGGCCAGCTCCGACGCTTTCGTCCGAATCACCGCCGTCGGTTCCGCGGCCGGATCCATGAAACCTGAGAGCCACTCCGATACGGCCGTCCAGGTTGCGAGTGGCTTCAGCGCCGCGGGTGCATCTCCTGAGGGATAGTAAGTCACACCCAGCCAAGGCGCAATCGCGTGCGTATTCGGCCTGTAATCTTCGTCCGGGAGCCAGGCAAGATCTCGCATTTCCCAGGTGAATGTCGTGCCCGATTGTTGAGGCTCCAGCTTGTCCGTCGAATTCATGAGCGTGCCGCGGACCTCCCAGCCTGGAGGAGTCGTCAGCACAAACCTCGATCGAAGCACTGGTTCGTCATCCTGGAAGGAGTAAAGATATTGCGTGAAGACCGAACGTTCCTCTTCCACGATTTCCCAGGCGAACACCGAACCCTTCGCGATGTTGCGAGGGCACTCCATCACCTTGGCTCGCGATTCCGTGTAGCTGTAGTTGCTCGCAAGGTCGACGTCCTGCACTGAACCCTTGGTTCCGAGCTTCGTCACCTGCGCATCAGGTCCCACGAGCCAACCTTCAAAGTCGCGAATGCGGCCGCTCTTGGTGTTGTAGGTGCGGAACGCCCTGGTGCTTTTCGATCCGTTGTCGAGAAAGCGAAGCGCGCCGCGCTCACGCATCACGCGCTTCCCATCCGGCGAGACCGTCACGTGCTCCTCTTTCCACAGCACGACAGCGCGCACCTTCGACGGGTAACTCGGAGCCTTCTGCGCGACCGCTTCCGCCAGCCAATCGGGAAGCGCCTCGGCTGCCTGCAGGGAAGCAATGCAGAGGAGCAGTGCTGCCAGTCTCATTGCCCTTCCTTCAACGCGATGCTGTGGCCGTCCAAACGGTGAATCTCGTCGAACACGCGCTTCAAGGTCGGATACATGTCCTTCGAGAAGACGAGCATCGATTTGGCCCCGAAGGTGAACTTCCGGCTTACAAGCAACTCGCGATCGTTTCGGACGCGGTACAGCGAGTTATACGAGCCGGGCTGGCCGAAATTGAGCGACCCGGGACTCTCAGGCTTCTCTAATCGGAAGTCCTCGGGAAACTCGACGGCGACTTCGTCCGATTCCGTCCATGCGTAGTTGAAGACCAAATTGTGGGTCCGCTTGGCGGCCTCGAACATCGGTGCCTCGCCGCGCTGGAAGAACATCGGCTGGAGGAATAGCCGTTTCCCGGTGCGACCCGCGTAGCCAGGGATCTTAACCGAGTACTTGATCACCAGAGGCTTCTCTGGGTCTTCGGTATTTTCGACTTTCGCGTCCGAAACCTCGCTGGTCGAGAAGACAGTCTTGAGCACTTCCTCGACTCGCTCTTTCGCCCGGCTCTCCGAGTCGCCTGCAAATAGCTTGCGCTGATCGTGGGCTTTGTGGCCGGTGTACCTCTCCTGAACGGTGCCCGACAACGTGCCTTCGGCATCAAGCTTAAACTTCGCATTCCGAACCACTGCCGAGGCTTCCGGCGGCGACACCGGCGTTTGAACAAATGCGGCCTTCTTGGGGTCGCTGATCAGCGCATGTACGCCTTCCTCGGTCCAATCGAGCATGGTGGGTTCGAGCAGCCGGTTACTCACGTCGTATAGTCGCCAGGTCTCGCCCTCTTTGACGCCCATCACAACTGTGTCCAGGAAGTATCGTTCGACCAACTCGGGGTAGAAGGAAATATCGTCCCGGCTTGCAACCAGCACGGGTCGAGCATCGAGGCCGACGTGTTGCGCCATAGCCGCGAAAAGCGTGTTCATCTCGGCCGGTGTTGCGACCTTCAGCTCCAGAATCTCCTCAGAGTTCCGCAACCGATTCTTGGGAACGCTTTTGAACCACTTCGTGCGATCGGTGTCGCTCACGGAGGAATCCAAGACGTTCTGAACGTTCTTCCGGATATAGCGAATCAGCGCCCTTACCTTGGCGTCGTTGTCGCTGGCCCCTTCGACCGCGCTTGTCGCGGCCTGTTTCACACTGTCACCTAGCCGGATTGCCTGTTTGAGCTCCTTGTAGCTGTCCCGGCCAACATCAGTCCAATACGTGTTGATGTCGCGCTTCGGCTTATCTGAGTAGAACAGGAGGATCCAGGGGCGAAGATTCGCCTCGGCCGGCATCATCGGCTCTTCTTCAAAGGCAGGGACGTTTCGCAGGGACGTAGAGTGGAACCCGTTATGCTCAAGCTTCAGTTCGGACGGCTTGCAGTTGAACGGGTACGAGAACATCTTGTATCCCAGGTCATATGCCAGTTGTAGAGGTTTTACGAAATATGTAACTTCTCGTACTGGATATTCGCGTGAAAGTTGCAGCCGGAGATAGTACAAGTTGTCGTAACTTCGGGCCTCTTTCCACCGGTACTCGACAACTACGCCGGGCTCAACGCCAGGAATCGCGAGTGTCTTCACCTTGCGCCGGAACCGTCCAGCACGGAAAACTTCGCGGTCGCGAATCCCGTCCTTCTTCATCTCGACGATCGTTCCGTCCGGCTTTATCGTTCGGGCGGAAATGTAAAGAATGGTTGTTTTCTCCGCATACGGGATGTCGATTGTGGAGGCGGCTTCCTTACCTTTCTCGTTGAAAACTTTGAGCCTCACATAATGGAACAGGGCTCGCTGGATTGAGTCCCCCTGCCGCTCATCCACCACGTGGACACGCCAAAAGATCGCCTCCAGTCCCGCGTCTTTGTCGACAGCCGGCGATACGGCTTTCAGGTCGGCATCGCTCACTTTGTCCCACTCGGTATTAATTCCGAGCGTTACCTGCGCGAGGTCGGGTACTGCGCCGAGGATAACGAATAGAGCGAAAGAGGTTATGTTTCGAAAATATGACACGCTTCCACCAGGAATTAAGTGCCCCATTGTAGCCGAAATTCTCATCCAAATTGGATCAGGTATTTCAGACCGGCTTCCCCGCACGCCGAAACACCAAGCAGCCTGTAAGATAGAGCCATCCTGATGTGGGTTCGGATTCTCATGATTGCCGCCACCATCCCGGCGCTCGCGGAAGCGACCGAGCTTCGCGTGTCGCATCGTGTCATTCAAAAGGCGCTTGCAACGATGGTCTTCACGGATGAAGGCCGCAAGTACGTCAGAGGGAGCCGTACCTCAAATTGCTCGTTCGCGTACCTGGAGAATCCGGAAGTGGATTCCGATGCCGGACAGATGCGCATCAGGGCCCGATTCACCGGCCGCTCCGGCGCGAATCTTTTCGGGCGCTGCATCGGGATGGGCGGGTCTTTCCCTGCCGTCATTCGTGCGACACCGTACTTTAAGAACGGGCAGATCCGGCTGAAAAATGTCTCCATGGTGAGCGAAGGAGAGGATGGTTTTTACACGCGAGGCGTGTGCACGACCATGCCGGTGAGCCTCGAGAAGGACGTGCGGTTCGACGTACTCGCCGAGGCGAAACGACTGCTGGAGATAACCCCACCGAATGGCCTTTACAAGCAGGATCTGCAGGATTTCCGCGTCTCCGATGTCAGGGTCAACGATGAAGCGCTCATCCTTCAAATCGAATTCGTGCTGGCGCTGAAGCCCTGAAGGTCAGGATGGCAGCGGGCGTGCTCCCGAACCCCGCTGTGAGCACCGAAACATCAAAAGCAGAACTCCGCCGTCTCGCCGAGGAGAGGTTGGGATTCGAGAACCTCCTGCCTGGCCAGGCAGAGGCGATCCGGTCCGTCGCCAATGGCCGCGACACGCTCGTCGTCAGGCCGACGGGATCGGGAAAATCCGCGATCTACCAACTCGCGGGCCAACTGCTCGAGGGACTCACGGTCGTCGTATCGCCTTTGATCTCGCTGCAGAAGGACCAGGTGGACTCGATCGAGGAAAACGATCTCGGTGGTGCGGCGATCATCAACTCCACGCGCAAGGCAAAAGAACTCCGTGAAGAGTGGCAGCGCGTGGTGGATGGTAAGACCGAATTTCTGTTCCTTTCGCCGGAGCAGCTTCGGAAAGAGGAAGCTCGCGAAAAGCTGACGGCCGCGAAGCCTTCGCTGTTTGTCGTCGACGAGGCCCACTGCATCAGCGAGTGGGGCCACGACTTCCGTCCGAGCTATCTGCAATTGGGCTCGGTCATCGAGAGGCTTGGACATCCTGTC
>DASQVJ010000559.1:0-7203 GCA_035640835.1 Bryobacteraceae bacterium | reverse complement strand
TAAAGACCCTCGCCGTGCCGGTTCAGATCACCTTCCACACGAAGTGCAGGGAATTTGTTTGGGATCACACGAACCGTCCAACCCGGCTCATTAGGGCCGCCGTGGGACCGGTACGCCAGCACTTCCGGAGGCGTTTTCGATTCATTGCCCGGACAAAAAGGACAAAATCGCCCACCCACAGGTAAGGCTGTTTCTCTTGCGAAATCTACTGGCCGTTTTGCACGGTCTGTCGAGATGATCACCCACTGCCCGGTTATCGGATCCTTGCGCAGTTCAGGCACGAGGTGACCTCAAAATCGAGTTGAACATGAAATGGCGGAATCCCATTGTACGATGCGTACCTCGATGCCTGATTGTTGCCGGAGGCGTCTTTAGGACCACGCGAAGGCGTCAATGTAATGGACGATTCGGGTGGTTGGTTTGAGTACAACACTGACTACGTCGAACCGGACGACGTCACGCGAAAGCTCGGCCCGACGAATGTATTCCGCGGCCGCACGACGCAGATGAGCCCACTTTTCGCGATCCACAGCGTCTTCCGGATTGCCGAACTCGTCCGTCAAGCGTGTTTTCACCTCTACAACCACGAACCATTCGCCATCCCAGGCGAGAATGTCCGCCTCGTAGCGTCTGTTGCGCGTCTTCCAATTCCGTCCGGCAATCCGATAGCCCTTTCGTTGCAGGTACCGATGAGCTAGATCTTCGCCTAACCGGCCGTTCGCGAGCCCCTCCTGCCAGTGCTTCTGGCGATAGCGATTGCGTGCCCGGTCGAGCGCCTCTCCCGTTCGAATCAACCTTCGCCGCAGGAATCCTAGAGCTTCTGGAGCTCCCACTCGATCACTTTGCCGCGAACCACGAAGCAAAGGTATTGTTCCCAGAAACGTCGAAAGCGCGGAAAGCGATTCACGAGCCACTCGAATCCCAATAGCCTCCAGAACGCTAGTAGCCGCAAGCGGACGGAGTTCTCACCAAACCGCGCAGCGGTGTAGTAGCCGAATCCGGCGTTGTCGGACCCGAAGTAGCGCAATGAATAGCTATTTAAGTGCCAGCGATGCGTCGGATCGCAAAACGAGCTGAAGTCCGTGTAGTGTGGTGTCGCGATGTAGACGATTCCGCCGGGCCGCAGCAACCGGTGGAACTCCTCCATCGTGCGGATCACATCGCCGACGTGCTCGATGACGTGGACCGCTCGAACCTGGTCGAACGAGCCGTCGCGAAAAGGGTATGGCTGATGATCGAGGTCAACCAGGACGTCGGCACGGCTGCTCGGAAGGCGGTCAATGCCAATCGCCCCGGGATATTTGTTGATGCCGCAGCCAACGTCCAAGACGGCAGGCTTCATGCCTACTTCGTCAAGGCCTTCAGGCATTCCTCCAGTGTATCGACGGCGAAGTCCGCCTGATCCTTTGTGATCACGAGAGGTGGGCACAAGCGCAAGGTATTCGGGCCCGCGCCGAGCACCAGCAATCCACGCTCGAACGCAAGCATCTCCACCTGATCGCGATACTCCGGCGCTCGCTCCTTGGTCTGCTGGTCGCGAACGAACTCGATGCCGATCATCAGCCCGAGCCCGCGCACTTCGCCGACCATCGGAAAACGGCTCGGCCAATCGCGCATGCGCGACATCATGTGAAGCCCGAGCACTCGGGCGTTCTCGATGAGCTCTTCTTCAAGCAGGCTGATCGTCGTCAACGCCGCCTCAATCGCCACCGGATTTCCACCGAAGGTCGAAGCATGCATCCCGGGCGACCAGTTCATGATGTCCGCGCTCGCCACCATGGCACTGAGCGGAAGACCGCTCGCGATCCCCTTCGCAATCACCATGATGTCGGGTTCTGTGCCGAAGTGCTCCGCAGCGAACATCTTGCCTGTGCGCCCCATGCCCGACTGAACTTCGTCGTACACCACAAGAATCCCGTGCCGTTTCGCGATCTCCTGGATCTGCTCGAGGAAACGTGGCGGCGGAACAAGGTAACCGCCCTCGCCCTGCACCGGCTCGACAAAGATTGCGGCAATCTCGTCAGCCGGCACAATGTGCTTGATGAGCACATCTTCGATCGCCTTGGCGCACTCGGTGCAGCAAGTCTCGGGCGTCTTGCCGTAGGGACACCGATAGCAGTTCGCATAAGGCAGATGGTGCACGCCCGGCACGAACGGGGCAAAATGCTTCTTCTGGATGCTCTTGCTAGCCGTCAGCGACAGCGAGCCCATCGTCCTTCCGTGGAACCCTCCGTGGAAAGCCACGAATTGCTGACGACCCGTGGCATGTCGCGCCAGCTTCAGCGCCGCCTCGATGCCCTCAGTTCCCGAATTGCCGAAGTAAACCCGTTTCCTCGACTCGCCCGGTACAAGAGCCGCGAGTTTCTCCGCGAGCTGCACCATGTTCTCGTAATAGAAATCGGTGCCCGAGTAGTGCAGGAACTTCTCGGCTTGACGCCGTATCGCTGCAATCAATCGTGGATGACTGTGGCCAGCCGCCACCACGGCGATACCGGCATTGAAATCGAGGAACCGGTTTCCATCAACGTCGGTAATGATCGCTCCATCGCCCCGTTCAATCACCAGCGGATATCCGCGCGTGTACGACGGAGACGTTACGGCATGATCGCGTTCAATAATCGCCTTTGCACGAGGCCCGGGCAGAGCCGTGCTAATCGAGGGCAAGTCCTGAGCAATTTCAGGCGTCATGTACACCACCTCTTACGGGTAGATCTCAAAGTGTGGAACGGGGGAAGGCAGCGATAACTCGGCAAGACTAGTCCGAGCCGAAGAGCGAGGGCCGAGCGTTGGCGGGGATCGCCATAATGTCTATTCTATCCAGCGCTGTAGGCTTCGTCGAGCACCTGTACGACGTGCAACACCCGCTGGCCTTGACCGTAAACCTTCGCACCCGCTTCCAACTGCAGCATGCATCCTGGATTTGCGGTCACAATCACATCGGGATTCACCAGGTTCACATTGTGGATCTTGTGCTCGAGCACAGCCATCGCCATATCATTGTGGACCACGTTGTAAATGCCCGCGCTGCCACAACAGATATCCGAGTTGGGCATCTCGCGAAGCTTCAGGCCAGGCACCTGCCGCAGGAGCTTACGCGGCGCGGCCTTGATCTTTTGGCCATGCGCCAGGTGGCAAGAATCCTGGTAGGTGATCGTCCAGGGCAGGTCGCGCATCTCTCGATTCAGCTCGATGCTCGCAAGGAACTCGTTTACGTCCTTGAGCTTGGTTACGAAGTCATGCGCTTTCTTTGAGTAAGCCACGTCATGTTCAAGCAGCTCATCATATTCCTTCAGCGTCGATCCGCAGCCGCCCGCGTTCGTAATGATCGCGTCGTAGTTGCCGGCGAGCAGCACGTCGATGTTCTGGCGAGCGAGTTTCCGCGCCGGTTCGCGAAGCCCCGCATGGACGTGCAGCGCCCCGCAACACGTCTGGCCTTCTGGCACCACGACCTCGCAACCATTCTTCTGAAGCACGCGGACAGTTGCCTCGTTTAATCGAGCAAAGCAAACGTTCGCAATGCATCCGCCCAGCATCGCGACCCGGTAACGTTGCTTGCCTTCCGCAGGAAAGGTCTTCCCATAGCTCTCGAAGAACGATGGAAGTTCAGCCCGAGGCGCCAGCTTCTCCGTTTGCCCTAACTTGCCGAACAGATTCAGCAGTCCGGTCGCCCGCACTAACTTCTGCAGCCCAGAGTTTTGGTACAACCACAGCCCCCGAGCCGCCGTCTCGAGCAGAAACCTTGAAGGAAGCAGACGCTCAAAGACAAAGCTGCGCAGCATCCGCTGGTGCCACGGCCTTGGAACCGCCGCCTCGATCTCGGCACGTGCCGCTTCCACCAGACGGCCGTACTGCACACCCGATGGACAAGCTGTTTCGCAAGCGCGGCAAGCCAAACAAAGGTCGATGTGCTCCAGATACGACGGGTTCATCTGCGCTTCGCCCGTCGCGATCTGCACCATCTGGTAAATGCGGCCACGCGGCGAGTCCATCTCGACTCCCAGCTCGCGATAGGTCGGACACGCGTTCAGACAAAGCCCGCAATGCACACAGCGATCGAGGTCCTCTTGTTTCGGAGCGTCCGGATGCCGCGCAGGTTTCGCCTTTGCCGAATGAACTACTTCAGATGCGGCCATAGAGCCTCCCTCGATTCAACAGATTGCCGGGATCAAACATGCCCTTGATCCTCTTCATGATTTCAAAATCGCTGCCCGGAGCGGGCCACAGGTCGAGCGTCGTCTTCAGGTGGTCCGGCGCGTACTCGATAGCGCCCTTCTCACCTTCCAACAACCCACCGTTCCCAGCAACCGCATATCGATACACGATGCCGTTGCCCGCACGAGCAATCGCCGGTCCATCAGCATTCTCCATCGCCTTTACGATTCCGTCGAGCGTTGTCGAAACGCGCGTGATGGTCCCCTCAGGACACTCGATCAGAAAGCGTGGCGTGAAGTTCGCGAGCTGAAACAGAAACTCCCGCGGTGCCACGTCGCCGCCGAGTTCGCTCGCGTAACGTTGCATCACCGATTCGTTCGGGCCATCCACATGGATCGCCGTATTCCAACCGCTCAGCCCGAGCCTTTCGGATGCCGCAGGATTCAGGATGTCGATGGAAGCGGGTTGCAGAGTGCTCGTGAGTAGCCCATCGCGGAACTGCATCACGTCGCGGAGGCTTTCAAACCTGCGAACGAACGTCGCGGAGTAAACGGGCGATGGCATCAGCTTGAAGTTAACCACCGCGATCGCGGCCAGCGTGCCGAAGCTACCGATCATGAGCTTCGCCATGTCGAGTCCCGCAACGTTCTTCACCACCATCCCGCCGCTCTGAATCAGCTTGCCTTCCAGCGTTGCAAACTGCATTCCGATCACGACGTCGCGAGCCGTGCCATAAAGCCGACGTCGCGGTCCAGCAGTATTGGCCGACACGACACCACCAACCGTTGCGTGCTCGGCAAAGGGCGGATCCAAAGGGATCATCTGACCGTTGCGTGACAGTACGGAACACAACAATGACCAGCGCATGCCTGCTTCAACGCTGATCGTGAGGTCGCGCGGCTCATACTGAAGCACCCGATCCATGCCGGTCATGTTGATTATGCGTTCGGCAGGCGTAAGCGGGCCTGCCATCCGATCCTTCGTGCCGCTTCCTCGCACTGTCACCGATTGTCCCTGCGCTGCTGCATCCTGCAAGAGACTCGCGACCTCTGCACTCGATCGCGGATGATAGGTTGCCATGAACCAAACATCGTATCCCACCATCAATCGTTCAAACAGTTTCCGAAACTCTCTGCCGCAGAACTATCTCTAAGTGCAAGGAGGTGTTGTGTATGCCTGAAAAGCGAGCCGCCAAGAAGGCGCGCGCAGCGAAGAAACGAGGAAATGCACCTACAACACAAGCGAGCGAATATGTTCGCGAGGAGATGCACGAGTATAAGCACGGCGCGAAGAACGCGCCTCAGAATCCGAAACAAGCCATCGCGATCGGCCTTTCTCGAGCGCGCAAAGAAGGGGTAAACGTGCCACCGGCGCCGGGGCGGCGAGGCAGGAAAGCTTCTGCCAAGAAGTCCGCTGCCAAAAAGGGAGCCGCCAAAAAGACGGCTGCGAAGAAGGCTACCGCAAAACGAGCCACAACCAAGAAAGCGACCGCGAGATCGGCGGCGAAGAAATCCGCGTCGAAGAAGACCGCGCGCAAGTCGGCAGCGAAGAAGAGCAGGCGCTGAACCGCGACGCTTCGGGGCGGGGTAAACTATCGGTGACCCCATGCAATCCCGACGCAATTTCCTCGGTAGAGTAGCCTCGGCGTCCCTCGCCACCATGGCGGTGCCGGGACAGGTCCTTGGCGCGAACGAACGTGTTCGTCTCGGCATCATCGGATCCGGTGATCGTGGCATGCAGTTGGTGCGCGAAGCGATCCAGCTTGCTGACACGGAATTCGTCGGGTTTGCGGACATCTACACGCGCCGGCTCGAAGAGGCCAAGCGCGTTGTGCCGACGGCCAAAACTTATCTCGACTACCGCTATTTGCTCGAAGACAAGTCAATCGACGCGGTCATCATCGCCACGCCTCAGCATTTGCACTGCGAGCACTTTGTCGCTTCACTCGACGCAGGCAAGCATGTCTACCAGGAAAAGACGATGGCGTTCACGGTGGACCATGCCAAGCGGATGCGAGCTGCATACCAGAGGGCAGGGAATCGCACCGTGCAGATCGGCCATCACTGGTGCTCCTTCGGCCAGGTGCAGGATGCTGCCGAGTTTCTGAAGGGCGACAAACTCGGCAAAATCACGGCCGTGGTGGCTCATATGTTTCGCAATACGCCGCAAGGGAAGCCTCAATGGTCGCGTCCGCTCTACCCGGACATGACGCCAGAGAACATCCTTTGGAAATCGTTCCTCGGCGAAGCACCGGAGCGTGAGTTCGATGCAAACCGGTATCAGAACTGGCGATTCTTCTGGGACTACTCAGGCGGCAATGTATACGAGAACATGTGCCATCAGCTGTCCATCTGGTATAAGCTCCTGAATCTCGATGTCCCTCGCAGCGCGAACATGAGCGGCGGCTTGTACCTTTGGAAGGATGGACGCGAAGTGCCCGACACAATGAACGTCGCGATGGAGCATGACAACGACATGATGTTCATGTGGAACTCCGGCTTCGGGAATAATTATCTCGGCGTCTCCGAGAATGTGTTGGGAACTGATGCAACGCTGGTCCACACGTCTGGTCAAACGCTCCGCTACCTGCCGCAGAAGGTTAATCAACCGAACGGTACCGAGATGGTTGGCCAGACGAAGGCAGCTCCCGGCGCCCACATGCGAAATTTCATCGACTGCATCCGTAGCGGGCAGACCCCGAACTGTCCTTTCGAGATCGGATTCCGCACCTCCATCGCGTGTCGCATGGCGGTGGAGAGCTATCGCCAGAAGCGCACGATTCGCTGGGATCCGGAAAGCGAAGAGCTCGTCTGATGCCGGAGCGCGAGCTTCGTGTCGGCGATTCGAAATGGCGCGTTCGCGTCGAGTCAGGCAAACTTCAAGTACTTAATGGGAGCGGCTCTCCCGTGCTCTCGACCGAGGATGCCTCCGTCTATCCGATCGGTGAAAATCAATGGTCTGTGTTGCTGGACGGCCGTAGCTTCCTGGTGCGGCAAGACGGCGATGCAGTCTACGTCAATGGGCGCAAGCTCGCCGCCGTCGAAGTAATCG
>DASQVJ010000558.1:0-4704 GCA_035640835.1 Bryobacteraceae bacterium | reverse complement strand
ACCGGTGGCGCCGGACTCTGGAACCGGCTTGATCATGCGAGTCCGACGCGCTTCAAGGGACACACGCAGGGTGTGCTCGTGAAGATCACGACGGATCAGGGCTTAGTGGGCTGGGGCGAGTGCCACGCACCGTCGGCACCTCGAGTCCACCAAACGGTGATTACCGATCTCTTTGCGCCGGTTCTCATAGGTCAGGATGCTCGCAACATCGATCCGTTGTGGGAGCGACTGTATTCCACCGAGCGCGTGCGCGGCTACAGCACCGGCTCCTACACGGAAGCGCTTGCGGGTGTGGACATCGCCCTATGGGACATCCTGGGCAAGTTCACGGGTCAACCGCTCTGGCAGCTGCTGGGCGGGAAATATCGAGATCGGATTCCGACCTACACGGGCGTCGGCGGCAAGACTACAGACGAGTTAAGAGACAACGCCGTGAAGGCTGTTGACAGCGGATTCGGCGCGGTCAAGATGGGGCTGAGCAAAGGGCCAGGCACGAATGACTTGGGCAGAGTCAGTGCGGTCGCGGATGCGATCAAAGGCAAGGCGCAGTTGCTGGTCGACTCGCTTGGCGCCTACAAGCTATATGAGGCTGTGAAGGTAGGCCGGGAACTCGATCGGCTGGGCAACATCGGCTGGTGGGAGGATGCGCTCGCGCCTGAAGATCTCTCTGGATTGCCGCGCCTCGCAGAAGCATTGGATACGGCGATCTGTGCGGGCGAAGAGGTCTGTAATCGATACCAGTTTCGCGATCTATTTGCGACGAAGTCGGTCGACATCATCAATCCGGACGTGTGCCGCGCCGGCGGCATCAGTGAATGCAAGCGCATTGCGGTGCTCGCCGATGCGGCAGGAGTTTTGTGGTCGCCGCATGTCAGCACAGGAACGGCGCTGTATATGAGTGCGTCTCTGCATCTTGCGGCAGCGACTCCAAACTTCGTGATTATGGAAGGTGGAGGCGCTCACACGGGGCCACTCGGGAACCGCCTGATTCGCGAACCGCTCGAGTACTCTCCCGGCTTCGCGCGCGTGCCGGACCGGCCTGGTCTCGGCATCGAGTTTGACGAACGTGAGCTTCAGAAGGTCATACGGCAGTAGAGCGGCACATAGAGGCCGCCGATGAGATCGGGCTTACCGATGCGGACACGCCTTCAGGAGCGCGTGCGTTCGTAGTAGGAGTCGACAGCAGGCTGTCCCGTATAGTTTGGCCCCGCGTGGTCGTCCGCACCCAAATATCGGTATGGAAGGAGATGCCGCGCAGTTTGCGACCCGCAAGTCAGCAGGTGCCGCCCTGAAGTGTATCGGAAGCCAGCACGGCGAAGGTCTTTTCCCATTTGCGCGGCCGAGTTTGTTCTATCCTTGATCCGCAAGTTTCGATAGTCGAGATGTGCGATCAGGAGGCCGCCATCCTTGAGCCAGCCGGAAGCCCTCTGCAACAGACCAAGCTTGTCGCCAATGTAGTGCAGCCCGTGCACACAGGTCACAAGGTCGAAGCGTTCTGTCGTCTCCCACCTCTCTACCGATGCCGGGATCAATGCACGACCGGCTCCGCAACAGAGGTCGAGCCAGGCGGCGTGATGCTGTGTCTCAAGCCTCTTCTTCAGAAAATCCAGTGCGTCGAAACCGAGATCTTTTTCATGGCTGTTGCCTCCCGCAAGGTTTCGGGTACGGTTCATACACCCATTTGCAACGACCTCGGATTCCTCCAGAGCGGTGGCGTCGAGAAGCATAGGCTCGCTTGTTCTCTCATCGTATGCTCTGCAAGGGGTGCAGATAGAATATGAGCTTCGAGATGAATCTCAATGCCTTATTCGATCTGACCTTCCGGACACGATCAGAAGAGCCGGCAATCGAATTGTGCACGGCCGATGGAGTCCTGAACACGCTCACGTTCGAAGAGGTCGATCGGCGCGGCCGGAGCATGGCATCTGTGCTGCAACGGCGGGGACTCGAACGCGGCGATCGCTTGTGTGTCTATCTCGCGAACTGCGTTGAGATGATCGACCTTTACCTGGCGTGCGTAAAGCTCGGCGTCATCTTCGTACCGATCAATATCCTTTATAGGGAGCGCGAGGTGTCCCACATCCTTCAGGATGCCGAGCCCCGCGCTGTGATTGTAGACGGCGAATTGCCTGCACGTGCGAATACATGGCAGCTGTCCGACCTTGCGGCTGAAGCCCTTGCGGCAGCGCCCGTTGCTGATCGGGCAGCGCTCGATGGTGACGACCCTGCCGTCATCATCTACACCTCCGGGACCACCGGCGTTTGCAAGGGAGCGATTCTCACCCACAACAATCTGGCCTCGAACGCCATCAATCTGAACGCCTGCTGGCAGATTACCTCAGCAGACCGCTTCCTGCTCGCATTGCCGCTCTTCCATGTTCACGGACTCGGCAATGGGATTCACTGCTGGCTGCTCTCGGGTTGCCGCATGCGGCTGTTGGAGCGCTTCGACTATCGAAAGGCAGCCGATATCTTTCTCGATTTCCGGCCGACGCTATTCTTCGGCGTGCCGACCGTCTACGTGAGATTGCTCGATATGCCGGAAACCGATGCACGCAAGATCGGCCGGTTCATGCGGCTCTTCGTTTCCGGATCTGCGCCGCTTCCGGTTCAAGTGTTCGAGGACTTTCGGTCGCGCTTCGGACACACAATCCTCGAGCGGTACGGGATGTCGGAAACACTGATGAACATCAGCAATCCGTACATTGGGGAACGTCGCGCAGGCACAGTTGGAGTCCCTCTTCCGGGTGTATCCGTGCAAATCCGCGATGCCGATGGAAACATTCTGCCTGACGGAGAAACCGGCGAACTTTATCTTCGTGGACCCAACGTCTTCACAGGTTACTGGAAGCGTGATGACGCGACACGAGCCGCATTTGTCGACGGCTACTTTCGGACTGGTGACATCGGCGAACGGTCGGCGGATGGTTACTACACATTGAAGGGCCGTCGGAGTGATCTGATCATCTCGGGCGGTTTTAATATCTACCCGCGAGAGATTGAAGAATTCCTTCTCGAGCAGGAGGAGGTCACGGAGGCTGCTGTCGCAGGCGTACCCGACAAGGTGCGGGGGGAAGTGCCGATTGCCTACGTCGTCTGTCGCTCTGGTTTCGATCCGGACGTATTGGAAGCACGATGCCGCACCGCGTTTGCATCCTTCAAGGTTCCTCGCGTCTTCGTGCGAGTCGATTCTTTGCCGCGTACGGCGCTCGGCAAGATTCAGAAGCATCTGTTGCCCCAACCTGAGGAATTGGCAAAGTGAACATTGCGGAATTGCCAACACCAGCGCTGCTGCTGGACTTCGATATCTTCGAATCAAACATCCATCACATGGCCGGTTTTGCCGCGCGGGCAGGCAAGAGACTTCGTCCGCACGCGAAGGCTCACAAATGTGTCGAAATCGCCAAGCGCCAGATCGCGGCTGGTGCAGTGGGCGTGTGCGTCGCCACCGTGAGCGAAGCCGAGCTAATGGTGCATGGCGGAGTACGCGGAGTGCTTCTGACCAGTCCGATCGCCGACAGTCGAAAGTGCGACCGGGTGGCTGCCCTAATGACGCTTGCACCCGACACCAGCGTTGTCGTGGATCACGCCGAGCAGGTTCGGCTATATTCTGCCGCTGCCGAACGCGCCGGTGTGAAGCTGAACGTCCTGGTCGATCTCGACCTCGGTGACCACAGGACCGGAATCGGAGCTGGAGAACCAGCACTGCAACTCGCGCAAGAGATCCATGCGAGCCGCAGTCTGACCTTCAAAGGATTGCAGGCCTACTCGGTGCGAGCCTCGCATATGCGTGAGGAGGAAGGTCGAGCAGAGTACTCTGCCCGTGTTCTCGATCAGGCGTTGCAGACGCGACTGCTTCTGGAGTCGCACGGAATTCAAGCGGAGTTGATCACTGGGGGCAGCAGCGGAAGCTATGCGGCCGATGCCGCGCTGCCCTTCGTGAACGAGCTTCAAGCCGGATCCTACGCTCTGATGGATGTCGCTTACGCACGTATTGGAGGAGTTGATTTTGGCAACGCGCTCACAGTGCTGGCAACCGTGATCAGCGCCAATCATGCGGACCGGGTTACGGTGGATGCGGGATTCAAGGCTTTCGCGACGGATCGCCCGTTTGGACCGGATGTTCAGACTCTGCCGGATGCACGCTATGAATGGGCCGGTGATGAGTTCGGCTACGTATTCCTGGATCGCAAAACACAGAAGCTCGAGCTGGGCGATCGAGTCCGGTTCATTCCACCGCATTGCGATCCGACCGTGAATCTCTATGACCGTATTCATGTCTGTCGCGGCGACGAGGTTCAAGACGTGTGGCCAGTGATGGACCGAGTGCCATCGCATAGCCTCACATTCGCGCGAGGGCGTTGCTAGAAAGGCACCATGTTCACAACCGCAGGTCGCATCTCGGACCGAATCTCCTTACTGAAACCGACTGCGGTGAACGCTGTCTTATCGGAGGCACGTTCACTTCAGACACAGGGTCGAAAACTCGTCTCTCTGATGCGGGGCGAACCGGATTTTCAAACACCCGAGCACATAAAAGAAGCAGCGATTCGCGCCCTCCGGTCCGGACGCACTACCTATCCGGACAATCGCGGAGAGTCCGCTTTGCGTGAGGCCGTGGCGCAGAAACTCTCTCGAGACAATGGGCTTTCATATGACGCTGGGTCGGAGATCCTGATCACCGACGGAGCAACGATGGGAATC
>DASQVJ010000557.1:0-3638 GCA_035640835.1 Bryobacteraceae bacterium | reverse complement strand
AACGCTGAATTCCTAATGAAGCACAGCGTTTCAGAGCATCTCCCATTCCGTTTGATTCGCGAAAATGATCACAAAGGAGTAACGGTAGGAATTCGGGCGTTTAGCCGAACCTCCGACCAGGGATGCGTGTAGATCGTGTCGGATGCCTGTCACCCGTGTCGGAGGTTTGACAGGGGATCTTTTCCCGCAGTGCGTCAGATTCGCCCCAGCTATGTGAGGCCCTCCTGCCAATGATGCGACAGAAAGGCCGGGCATCACGAGCATCGTCCTGAAAAATACATGGGATCGGGATTGGTGTGCTGAGTGCAGAACAGGTGTAGCCGGTCCGACCGAAGCGGAGCAAATACGCCAGGAGGCGACGTGAGGGAACGCAGACGGCTCGCTACTCCAAGCGGCTGCGTTTAACTCGAGCTTGAGTTTCACGATGTTGCGGGAAGACAAATGGTGTTGCGATCAGCCACGCAAACTCTGGTACGGCTGCGGGCGACATTTGAAGCGCCAGCATCAATTTCGGAAGTGAAGGAACTTGGAAATGAAAGCATTAGAAATCGAACAATTCGGGACACCCTCTGAATTTCTAAAGGTAGTCGAGCTCGATGACATTCCGCCCGGCCCGGATGAGGTTCAGATCCGCGTCGAAGCTGCTGCAATTAATCCGAGCGATGTGGGCAATGTGAATGGTAAATTTCCCACCACCAGACTGCCTCGAATTGTGGGGCGCGATTTTGCCGGTACCGTCGTCGCCGGGCCTGACGACGTGCTCGGGATACCGGTCTGGGGTTCAGGTGGAGACATTGGCTTCACGCGTCACGGCAGCCACGCCGAATTCATCAACATCCCGGCAGCGGCTGTCTCCCGCCGCCCTGCGAATCTATCCGCCGAAGAGGCCGCAGCGGTGGGCGTTCCCTTCGTCACGGCGTGGTCCGCGCTGGAACTCGCACGGTTCCAACCCGGCGAATCGGTAATCGTTTCTGGTGCCGCCGGTGCTGTCGGAAGCGCTGCGGCCGAACTGGTCCATGCCAAGGGAGGGCAGGTGATCGCGCTTGTCAGAGATGAACTCGAAAGCAAGAAGCCCGACCGGACCAAAATAGACGCCGTTGCTCACTCAAGTCGTGATGATCTGGAGTCTGTAGTTCGCGAAGCGACCGGCGGCAAAGGCGCTGACGTGGCGTTGAACGGCATTGGCGCGTCTGTCCTTCCCGCGTTTCTGAGCTCTATGGCCGCAGGCGGCCGCATGACGATCTACAGCGTAGCGTTCGGCGGACGCGAAGCTACCCTCGATCTGTTCGCACTCTATCGTAAAAGTCACCAGTTGCTAGGACTAGATACCGTGGCCATTGATGTGGTTCAAGGCGCCAGGATTCTGTCGCAACTGAGACCTCTCTTCGAGAGCGGAAAATTAGGCAAGCCGCACATTGCGGAACGCTACCCGCTGAGCGATGGACCGCGAGCTTACGACCGAGTTGCATCGGCGGGCGGTAAGGTCGTGCTTCAGATGTGAGCTCGGTTCGCTGAATGTCGGCTGGGACTGCGATGCCGCTCAACAGACCAAACCGAAATCCCTCGTGATATCAAAACGAATACTTCAGCCCCAATTGGACCTGTCGCATGGCCGTGGACGTGGTCGAAACTATTCCGAAGTTCTGATGGGCAACGGTTCCCCGCGATCAGCGTGGCCCAGGATCATGGGCAATCACCGTGGCACCTCATTTCAGATCCACTTCCAGGACCTGGATGGAATACGGCGGTAGCACCTGTTCTAAATGATCGCCGTTAAAAGTAGCCTCCGACGTGACAGGTACGATGCGATTCGGATCGTTGATCGTGTTCGTGGCCCAGGTTGTGTTCCCTTTGAGAGTGTTGACGCGAGCGGCATGAGACTCGCCGCCAATCCCGCTGAGTTCGATCCTGACAGGCTGCGGTACCGAGGCACCATTGACAAGCTTTAAGCACCCCTTGTTCGACTTGGTCGAGGTTGTCGCCGAATAGAAAAACTTATCACCTGCTCCGGCAACCGAAGAAGTTGCGATCTGGTCGCCGAGGCAGGAAGAGAACATCACTTGTGCGTAATAGCTTGGCGAGCCGTAGCTGGTCAGAGCATCGTAGCCGATCAGATCAGACGACCATTGCATCCCGCCCGGATTTACATTAACAAACAATGGCGCATAAGACGCCATCACAACAAGGTCGCTGTTACGCTCCAAACCCGTCATAAAGGCCGCATCGCCTAGCGCCGCTCCGAGGTTCGGAGTTGGCACACCTTCACGCGTCGCCCACTCACCGACAAAGATCTTGGGACCTTTTCGATCGGTCTGATCGTAGTGTTTCGATTCCTCGAACATGCCCTGTTCACGCTTGTAGTAATGATCGTCGATAACATCCGGTACGATACCGTTCACAGGAATGGTAGCGATCACTTGCAGCTTCGGGTACTTTGCTTTCATTGCCTTGTAAAACTGCGCATATCGGCGATCGTAGGTTTTGGCTTTGTCAAACTGATCTTCGTTCCCGACTTCCACGTAATGCAGGACGAACGGAGCTGGATGTCCTTGACTTGCACGTACGGCGCCCCACTTCGTGTCGTTTCCACCCGTTACGTATTCAATCTCTTCCAATGCTTCCTGGACGTAAGGTTCAAGATCGGGGCCAGGCTTCACTACCTGTCCGCCAAGAGAGTACCCGGCGTACACCCCGAGGACCGGATCCATGTGCAGATCTTCGCACCACTCCAGAAACTCCAACAAGCCCATGCCGTCCGAAGAATGATACCGCCAGGTCGTCGGATGAGTCGGCCGATCAACGAGTGGGCCGATCGTCTTCTTCCAATCGAAACGGGTCTCAATACGGTCACCTTCCAGGTAGTTCCCTCCCGGGAAGCGAAGGAATGACGGACGCATGGCGGCCAGCTTTTCCATAAGGTCGATGCGATTGCCGTTAGGCCGGTCATGATAGGTAGGTGGAAACAGCGAGACTAGTTGGAGCCACAGCGTTGCAGGCCTGTCAACGGTCAGCTCGATGTGGTTCTCCGACGAAGCAACGACATTTCCGGATTCCATCTCGAACTTATACTCCTTCCAGTTCGCTCCAGCAACCGGCACCGAGGTTTTCGCGAGTACTTGTCCGGATTGATTCGCAACCAGCGCCACACTCACGGGTAATGAGGGTTCGGAGTTGCTCTTGGCAAAAAAGGATCCTCTATAGCGGGTATTCGGGCGCACCGCAATGCCCCAGTAGCCCTCATTCAGAAGACCAGCCGGGCTGTTCGCATCGGCTTTGGTTACATCGATCTTTGCGCTGCTGGTGAGCGCACTGGATGGTCCTTGCTTGGAATCAAGAGACAGCTTTGCAGACGCTGCGCCTTTTTCGATCAAAAACCAGTTCAGAATGCCGGACCAATCTGACCGGAAAGTCCGATTCCGAATTAACTCCGCGTATAATCCGCCGTCGTATGAATAATTAATCTCTTCCGTCATGAGGCCATACAGCGTAGGACTGACGGTTGCTTTCGGTGTCTTTAGGTCAATTTTCAGTGTCGCTGGCCCTTGCGCCCGCAGGATCGAAGTGGTCAACATAATGGCGAGAAATCCGGTGGAGATTAGAATGGGGCGGCAGTTCATATGTCCGTTTCTATGCATTTA
>DASQVJ010000556.1:0-7096 GCA_035640835.1 Bryobacteraceae bacterium | reverse complement strand
GCCGTCAGAATATCGCCCTGTTGGCGACTGTGCTCTGTTCGGTCGACCTCATGACCATCGTGCGCTGCACCCAGGCGCGCATGGATTCGCTTTCTGTCCTGGTCACATTTGCCGCTTGTCTCGCCTATCTCACGCAGCGTGAAAAGTCGCTGGCGAGGGCCCTATTTTTCGGCAATTCTCTGGCGGCTTTCGGGATGATTGTCCACCCCAATGGATTGTTCGGGGTCGCCGGCATTACGCTGCTGGAGATTTTCTATGACCGGAAGTCGCTGAGGCCGGCGCATCTGTTCTGGTTCGGTTTGCCTTACGTGATTGTGGGGGCGGCATACGGGCTGTACGCCCTGCAGGAGCCCCAGGCGTGGGCTCAGCAGCTCGGCGGCCATGCCAGCGGCCGCGCGAACGGCATTCTCCATCCCCTCGATTCCATCGTCGCGGAAATCACGCAGCGATACTTCACCTCTTTCGGCTTTGCTCCGGGAGCGACGCTGGAGCGCAAGCTGTACATCCTGACGCTGGTCCCCTATGCGGTTGCTCCGCTGATCTGCCTGTTCGACCGGCGCATTCGCAGAATGCCCGGCGTAGCTTTCCTGCTGGCCTCTTTCTGGGTAATCCAGTTCTACTTTACGTTCCTCGAGGGCGGCAAGTATTATGCCTACCTGCTGCACATCATGCCCTACTATACGTGTTTCGTGGCCATCGCCGCAGTGCATCTATTTCTCGAAAAACCGGGCTGGCGCCCGGTCGTTATGGCCGTGCTCGGCGCCCTGGTATTGTTTCAGGTTGGCGGCGCGGCGATGACGATCCGGCAGAACATCGCGCACAACATCTACAAAGACGTCGTTCAGCGCATGGACGCCCGCCTGATCGCATCGCGCCACGAGACCGTTCTCGGGCCGAGCGAGTTCGGCTTCTATTTCGGATTCGATCACGTTCGCGACGATCGCTCCTCGCGCAGCCTGGTCACTGAACGGCCGCTCTATGCGATTATCCCCCTCGTGCCCTACGCCCGCCTTGAGGATGAAGCGGCAAAATGGGCGCCGCTCGTCAGCGCGACCCTGAATGACTGCTATGAGCCGCCGGAGGTTATCGGGCCTTTCGAACTCTACCGCCGTAAGCCTTCCTGCAGCGCCGGCCGCCTGGCGCCATGACCCTGTCCGACGCCATCCGTGCTCTCGATCGCCAAAGGGGCCGGTATCACCACCATCGGCCTTCTCGGAACCAAGCCGTAGACCACACGTTCTTCCACTTGACACGCAAGTGAAGCTCTGTCAAGCTTGCCGCATGGTGCACTTGGATGTCTAGTGAAGCTCCCGATCGAATCCCACTGCTGCAAGGAACGCTCGACCTGATCGTGCTCCGGACTCTGGAGAGTATGGGTCCGCAACATGCCTACGCGATCGCGACGAGGCTTCAACAGGTTTCCGAGGATCTTCTCCAACTGAATCAGGGCACGCTATATCCCGCGCTCGTTCGGCTGGAGCAGCAGGGCCGGATCAAGGGTTCCTGGGGCAAAACGGAGAGCAACCGCGAAGCGAAGTTCTATCGAATCACCAAAGCGGGCGAGAAAGCTCTCGCCGACGAGACCAGACGCTGGAAACTCATGTCCGGCCTGGTCGAGAAGGTTCTTGCCGAAGGAGCTTAACGAGATGCGGCGCTTTGTCCTTCGACTTGCCAACGTTTTCCGCAACTCCAGCTCGGAACACGAGCTAGACCGCGAGATTGCTTCGCACCTGGCGCTCCTGCAAGAGGACTTCGAGAAGCGCGGCTTTTCACCCGAGGAAGCACGATATGCGGCCGCCCGCTCGTATGGAGGCGTTGAGCAAGCCAAGGAGCTTCATCGGGATGAACGAAGCTTCGTTTGGGTCGAGCAGAGATGGAGAGATTTGCGCTATGGCTTTCGAAACCTTTTCCGCACCCCCGGCTTCACAGCAATCGCGATCCTGACCCTTGCCCTGGGCATCGGCGCAAACACTGCCATTTTCAGCGTGATCAACGCGGTGCTATTGCGGCCTCTCGCCTATAAGGACTCCGATCGTCTCGTGACCTTGCTCCACGACGGCACGAACCCGGTGGCAGGCGGCAACTTTCACGACTGGCGCGAGCAATCTCACTCCTTTGAAGCGATGGGCGCCGCTGAAGTGTGGGGACCGAATCTTACCGGTGAGCCGCCGGCAGAACGCATCCGCGGTCTCAAGATCACGCAATCCATTCTGCCCATGCTTGGCGTAGACCCCCTGCTCGGGCGCGCCTTCCTTCCAGGTGAGGATCGAGTGGGCAATGAGCGGAAAGTCATGCTAAGCCATCAACTTTGGCAGCGGCGTTTTGGCGGAGACAAAGGCGTGCTTGGTCGCCCAATCCTGCTCGACGGCGAGGTCTACACGGTTGTCGGCGTCATGCCTCCAGGATTTCAATTCGCACCATTTTGGGCAACAAAGGCGGAGCTCTGGGCTCCGCTTACCTTACAAGGTCGCGAACATACGCGTGGTGACAACAGCCTTCGAATATTCGCGCGGCTGAAGCACGACGCAACACTCGAGGCCGCACGTGCCGATATCGCGAGCGTGACGCAAACTCTTGAAAAGCGATTTCCTGGGACGAACCGTCGCGTTGCCGTCACGCCCCTGAAGCAGAACGTCGTCGGCAAAGTGGAGAGGCCCCTCTGGATTCTCCTTGGTGCGGGTGGATTCCTGCTCTTGATCGCGGCCGCAAACGTCGCGCACATGTTACTCGCGCGCACAGCCGATCGGCAAAAGGAGATCGCTGTCAGGACCGCTCTCGGTGCGAGCCGGCATCGAGTGCTAGGACAGTTTCTCACCGAGAACCTGCTGCTTACGGGGATCGGCGCCGCCGCTGGTCTTCTGCTGGCTGAATGGGGCACCAAGGCTCTGCAAGCCCAAAGCCCTGGCAATATCCCCCGGCTTGACAACATTGGCGTCGACTGGCGGGTGCTCCTTTTTGTTCTAGTAGTCACCACTTTCACGGCGATCCTGTTCGGCCTCGCTCCTGCCCTGCAAGCGACGGTGTCAAACCTCAGCGCAGCCCTGAAGGAGGGTGGACGGGACGATAGCGGCGGCCGTCAGGGCCTGAGGCTTCGCAACTTCCTGGTCATGTCCGAATTTGCGCTGGCCTTGGTGTTGTTGATCGCCGCCGGGCTTATGATCCGAAGCTTCGTGGCGTTGCAATCCATCGACCCGGGATTCGATCCGCGTAATGTCCTTTCCATGGTTGTCTCGGTGACTGGAACTACCGAGGCAGATCGAAGCCGGCGAGACACCTTCTATCGCCAACTCATTCAGAGTGTTCAAAACGTGCCGGGTGTTGAGTCGGCAAGCGGAACGAATCACGTTCCGTTAGCGGGGGACATGTGGGGTTCCACGCTCGCAATCGAGGGTCGACCGGCGCCCCGCCCTGGTGAAGCGCCAACGGCAGTCTACCGTGTTGCCATGCCTGGCTACTTCGAGACGATGCGCATTCGCCTGCTAGCCGGCCGAACGCTTGCCTACAGCGACGACAAACGTGCACCCGCCGTTGTTGTCATCAATCAACGCGCTGCGAAAGCCTTCTGGCCCGGCCAGGACCCCATCGGTCAACGAATCTCTTTCAATGCCACAGAGGCCAATCCAAAATGGTTGACGGTTGTCGGCGTTGTTGCTGACGCGAAACAGGGCGACTGGGCATCTCAGCCCTTGCCCGAAACCTACGTCGCCGCCCTTCAGGAGCGCTCCTATCTTGAGAGTGAAAAGCCCCAGTCGGCCTATATCACCCTGGTAATCCGAACCTCAGTGAATCCCGCCGATCTCGTCGACGCTGTCAAGAACACAATCTGGTCCATCAACCCGAACCTCCCCATCTCAGAAGTGAACACGATGAGTGCCGTACTCGCCAATGCAACGGCTCAGCCGCGATTCCAGATGTGGCTGCTTGGAGTATTCGCTGTTGTTGCACTGCTACTGGCCGCAATCGGAATCTACGGCGTCATGAGTTATTCGATCTCTCAGCGGCGACGTGAAATCGGCATTCGAATTTCGCTGGGCGCAAACCGCGTCGAAGTCCTCCAATTGCTGCTGCGTCAGGGCATGCTCCAGGTCCTGGGCGGAACACTGTTTGGCTTCGCCTGCGCGCTACTACTCTCCCAGCTCATGTCCAGGATGCTCTTCGGAGTCGAGCCGACGGATCCTTTCAGCTTCGCATCCGCCCTGATCGTGTTAACGGCGGCAGCCCTTCTGGCCATCCTCATCCCGGCTCAAAGAGCCACGCGAATCGAACCCATGACTGCTCTCCGCAGCGAGTAAGCCAGCATCCACCAGAAGCCGTGTTACGGTTGCACGGCATCCCGCCTCTAATCACAGTGATGAGAGGGGAGCGTAGGCTGAAGCGCATCGGCGATCTCGATATCGCTCAGGATCTCGAGCATGAGCGGCGCAAGTACACCGCGGAGCGAGTTGGTTGGACAATCGCGGTCCTCGTGCTCCTCGGTTCGTTGCTCGGTCTATTCGGTGAGGGAATCCTCAGCCACGGTAGGCTCGGGGAACCCGGATCGCGTCTCAAGATCGACTACCGAAAGTTCGCCCGGCGACAAAGCGATTCGGAGTTGACGCTGACCTTCAACGTGACGACCGCAGGCCAGAAGTCCGTCCGCTTCTGGCTGGGCGAGCGGTTCCTCCAAGCCGTTTCCATTCAGAGCATCGAACCGCAACCGCAATCGAACGTAGCCGCCGGCAATCGCCTTATTTATGCGATCGCCATCTTGCCCGTTCCTGGAACCTCAACAGTTAGAATCAGCTTCCGGCCTGACCGGATAGGCTTCGTCCCAACCGATGTCGGCCTGGAGAGCGGACCTGAGTTCCATTTTTGGCAGTTCGTCTATCCGTAGCTCGAGCATCCAGGAGATTCAATGCACACAGTCTTGCGCGGTTTGGCTGTCTACCTTTTCATACTGGTCGTTTTCCGTTTGGCAGGAAAACGAACGCTCGCTCAATCGACCTCTTTCGATTTGGTCTTGCTGCTCATCATCAGCGAGACCATCCAGCAGGCACTGATCGACAACGACAACTCCCTAACCACCGCATTCCTACTAGTCATCACGCTGGTAGCCGTGGATATCCTGTGCTCTTTCCTGAAAATTCGATTCCCTCATTTCGAAAACTGGGTTGATGGATTGCCGGTGATCATAGTCGAGAACGGTCGCACCCTCGAACATCGGATGAAGCTGCTCCGGGTGGATGAGGATGACGTAATGGAAGCGGCTCGATCTTTACATGGTCTCGAACGCTTCGATCAGATCAAGTACGCCGTCCTCGAACGCAGCGGTCACATCACGATCGTTCCGAAGGACAAGTAGATCAGGCGGTGCTACTCTTAGCCCTCATTCCGTTCAGCGCCGTCGCGAGCACACGCACTCCTCTGCGCAACTCGCCGTCGCGACATGCGGCAAATCCCAGCACTAGACCCGGCGGCTGGGAATGACGGACGGTGAATGCCGAAACGAACCCAAGCTCCAGACCCAAGGCTCGTGCTCTGCTCGCAGCCTCCTTGTCCGGAAGATCCGGGCGCAGCCAACCAATGGTCTTCATCCCCGCATTTGCTTCTTGCACGTCCAGCAAACCCGACAGATCCTTACGCGCCGCCTCAATGAGAACGAACATCCTCTCTCGATAGACCTGTCGCATTCGTCGCACGTGGTGCCCGAAGTGACCCTCCGCAAGGAACTCAGCGAGCACCGCTTGATCAAGCGTCGGCCCGTGCCGATCCATGAAGCTCTTCGCTGCTACGAATGCATCCACCAGCCTCTCTGGGACAACAATAAAGCCGAGCCTTAGCGCGTTGAACAGCATCTTGGTGAACGTTCCAATGTATAGAACGCAACCTGATCGATCGAGGCTCTGCAGGGCCGGCACTGGACGGCCGGAATACGTATACTCCGCATCGTACTCGTCTTCGATGATCCACGCACCCTCAGCCGATGCCCAACGCAGAAGATCCAGGCGACGCTCTAACGACATCGTGATGCCAAGCGGAAACTGATTCGCGGGAGTCACGTACACCAACTTGGCACTGCCCGTTCGGATCGCGGCCTGCAAGTCCAACCCTTCCTGGTCGACCGGCACCGGCACCACGCAAGCGGCCGCCGCTCGAAACACAAAGTTCGCGCCTGGATAGCCTGGATCCTCCATCCAAACGCGATCACCGGGGTCGATCAGAATTCTCGCAGCGAGATCTAGCGCCTGCTGAGCACCCGAAGTGACAATCACCTGCTCAGCCGTGCACCGCACGCCTCGAGACGCCCCAACGTAAGCGGCGATTTCCCTACGAAGCAGTTCGTAACCACTCGCGTTTCCTTGGCCGAATAACGACCGAGGCGCACGCCGTAGCACACGCCCTGCAATGCGCGCCCACAGATCTACTGGAAACAGATCCACTGCCGGCTCGTACATGCGAAAGGCTTTCCCGAGGGAAGTCGATTCAGGCAGAACGGCCACACCGGCAACCATGTCTCTGCCACGCTTCGATAGGCTCGCATTTGATGTCGGAAGAGCAGGAGGGTTGAGTGGCTTCTTCCTTGCCGTCATCGCCTGATCCGGCAGTCCCGATGCAACAAACGTCCCCGAGCCGGCACGCGTCTCCGTGTATCCTTCACTGTGAAGCTGCTCAAAAACGGACAGAACCGTGCCTCGCGAAACGCCGCACTGTTTGGCGAGACTGCGAGTCGAAGGCATCCGCGCACCGGCTCTCAAGCGCCCGTCCAGGATCGCCGCGCGCAGCTCGTTGTAGAGCCACTTCCACAGTTGCTCACCCTCTTGCAGAGGCCTTAGCGCGAGATCCTGGAACGTCTCTTCTTTCGGCAACTGGCCCACTCCAAATTTCGATTATGGCTCTACGTATCAATCCACTTCATCTGTACCCTGGGAGTAGGGAAAACCAAATGGAACCTCGAATCAAAACTGAGCAAGTGGCTCCCGAAGCCCTCAAAGCGATGCTTGGATTGGAAGACTATGTCCGAAACTCGGGACTCGAACACCCACTGCTCGAGCTTGCAAAAATGCGGGCTTCCCAATTGAACGGATGCGCTTACTGCATCGACATGCATTCAAAGGAC
>DASQVJ010000555.1:0-9106 GCA_035640835.1 Bryobacteraceae bacterium | reverse complement strand
CGATCCACTGGCACTCTTCCCGTTCACCAGAAGCACCAGTGGAAACTTGTATGGCTTCGGCGCATCCTTCGGTACATCGATCTCTTCTGCCTTCTGAACATTGCGTCCACGAGCGGAGATGATTCGCTGGCCAGGTTCCAGGAACAGCGACGCTGTCTCCAGAGCCGCCGCAAGAACGCCTCCCGGATTGTTTCGCAGGTCCAGCACGAGCCCTTTGAGATCGGCCCCGCCTAACTTCTCGATCGCCTCGCGGATCTGCTTGCCCGTGAGCATATCGAAACTGGTCGCGCGCACATAGCCGATGCCCGGCCGCAGCAGGAACACACGATCCACGCTTGGCGAATCGACGTCCTCAGGGGTCAGAGTGAAGTCCAGAATGCGCAGCGATCCGGGTCGACGAACATATAGTTGCACCTTCTGCTGGCGAGCCTGCCCGAGCAGTTGCACCAGCTGTTCTACTTCGAGCTTTTGGAGTGCGATGTTGTTGATCGCCAGGATCTCGTCCCCTGGCTGGATGCCCGCTTTCGCCGAGGGCGATCCCGCGACGGTTTGCAGCACGATGACGCGCCCCGGTAGCAACGACACCACCGTGCCGAAGCCCTTGCGTGTCGACTTCTCCATCTCCTTCAGTTGCTCAAACTGATCGGGATCGAAGAAGACGCTGTGCGGATCCAGTTGGCGCAACATGCCCGGAATTGCGCCCTCATAAAATGCTTTCTTCTGATCCGGCGACTCCGCCGCTTCTGTACGAACAATCTCCATCAGCTGAACGAAGTTTTTGAGATGTGACTCTACGTCCTCGGCCGCAGCCGGATAGGCCAGAAGAGCAGCGAGAGCCAGGCTAAGTCTGCGTCGTGCCACTAAATCGTGTACCGGAGTGCTCGCCTGGTTGCATGCCTCTCGATCGCCAATTCAATGAGGCGGTCGAGCAGTTGGCTGTAAGGCAGCCCGGCGTACTCCCACATCTTGGGATACATGGAAATGGACGTGAACCCCGGGATTGTGTTTACTTCGTTCACGTACAGTTTGCCGGTCGAAGCCTCCATCAGGAAGTCGACCCGTGCCATACCCTCACACCCGAGCGCCCGATAGCACGCTACCGCGATCTGCTGGACTTCCGCCGTCTGGGCAGCCGTCAGATCGGCAGGCAGCCGCACCTGAGTTTTGCCGAGAACGTATTTGTCCTCGTAGTCGTAAAACTCGCGCGAGGGCAGGATCTCACAAGGAGGCGATGCAACCGGGTCTCCGTTACCGAGCACCGCACACTCGAGTTCGTGTCCCACGATCGTCCGCTCGACCAAAACCTTTGTGTCAAACTGTGCCGCGTGCGTCAAGGCCGACACAAGCTCCTCACGATTCTTCGCCTTCGAAATCCCTACCGATGAGCCTAGGTTTGCGGGCTTGACGAACAACGGATATGGCAGCAGCGTCTCCAGGCTGTCGATATCGGGTTTCCCGCGCACAACCACGTACTCGACGACAGGGATGCCCGACTGCAGGCAAAGACGCTTCGCAACTTCCTTGTCCATGCAAACCGAGGAACCGAGGACGCCCGGTCCCACATACGGCAGATCTGCCAGCTCGAGGAGTCCTTGCACTGTCCCGTCCTCACCGAACGTCCCATGAAGCACTGGGAATACGACGTCGATGCCGTTGTTCTTCCCGGGCTCAGGAAAGATCGGGTGCGGATGCCAAACGCCCTCCTTCGAGATGAAGTACTTCATGACCTCATACCGCTCGGGGTCGAGCGCATTCATCACTGATTCGGCCGAGCGTATGGATACTTCATGCTCTCCGCTGCGGCCGCCATAGATCACTGCAACTGTTTTCTTCAAAGAATCCTCTTCCCCAATGCCGAGCTGACTATCTCAACGCCGAGTATCGCCGTTCGATTCGCCTCATCCAACACTGGATTGACTTCCACGATCTCCATCGACAACATGCCCGCGCAGTCGCAGATGATCTCCATCGCCAAGTGTGCTTCGCGATAAGTCAGCCCGCCTCGCACCGGTGTGCCGACACCCGGAGCCTCATGAGGATCGACCGAATCCATGTCGAAGGACACGTGAAATCCGGCCGTGCCGGCGGAGGCGATCGCCACAGCTCGCTCCATCACGCGACGCAACCCATCTTCATCCACCGCCCGCATCGTGAAAGCCGTAACACCCGTCTTCTTTACCTGCAGCTTCTCCAGGCTATCCACATCGCGGATTCCCACCAGCACAACATTCTGCGGATCCACTTTGGGAGCGAAGCCCCGTAACTCAGTCAGCTCAGCAGGTCCCATGCCCATGCAGCATGCAAGCGGCATGCCATGAACATTGCCGCTCGGACTGCTTTCCGGAGTGTTCATGTCGGCGTGAGCATCGATCCAGATCAGCCCGATCCTTTCATTTCGCTTGCGGTGATAACTGGCAACTCCCGCCACCGTACCAACAGCAATCGAGTGATCGCCGCCGAGCACGATCGGCATGCGACCCTCCTCGAGAGTGATCTCCACATTCTCCGCCAGCTTGTCGCACGACTTCGCAATCTGCGGAAGATATCGCGCGCGCTGTGTTCCGACCGGCACTGATTCAGGCTGCTCGACTTTGACGTTCCCCAGATCGATCACCTGGTAGCCGAGAGCCTCGATGCGCTCATCCAGGCCCGCCAGACGCAATGCCGAGGGCCCCATATCAACGCCTCGCCGTCCTGCGCCTAAGTCCATCGGTGCCCCGAGAATCGCAACCCTGCTGTGCTTCATTCGTTAGGGTCTCGTTCGATACAACATGCGTGGATATGCGATGGTCTCCCGCACGTGCTCGAGGCCGCAGATCCATGCGACGCAACGCTCCACGCCCATACCGAAACCGGCGTGGGGCACGGAGCCAAAGCGTCGCAAATCCAGATACCACTCAAACGCCGACCGCGGAAGATTGTGTTCCTCGAGCCTCTTCAGCAGCAAGTCGAGATCATGAATGCGCTGGCCGCCTCCGATGATCTCGCCATAACCCTCCGGTGCCAGTACATCCACGCCGAGCGCTACTTCAGGACGTTGCTCATCCGGCTGGAAATAGAAGGCCTTCACTGCGGAGGGATATCGATCCACCATAAGCGGACGATCGAGACCCTCGGAGATCAACGTCTCATCGGTGCCGCCGAGGTCGCCGCCCCACTCGATATCGCTTCCCAGTCCCTTTAGCTTCGTGACCGCGTCGTCATAGCTCATACGAGGAAACGGCGCTTTGATGGCTTCGAGCTTGCTGATATCGCGTTCCAACACGGCCAACTCAGCCCTTCGATTCTCGAGGACACGCTGCACGACAAAGACAACCAACTCCTCGGCAACACTCTTCACGTCCTCGAGCGTCGCGTAAGCCATCTCGGGCTCCACCATCCAGAACTCTGTGAGATGCCGCCGCGTTTTCGACTTCTCGGCACGGAAAGTCGGCCCGAAGCAATAGACTTTGCCGAAAGCCATTGCATTGGCTTCGTTGTAGAGCTGACCCGACTGCGTCAGGTAAACCTTCTCATCCTCGAAGTAATCAACCTCGAACAGCGTCGTGGTCCCTTCACAGGCTGCGGGTGTGAAGACCGGACAGTCGACCAGCACGAAGCCGTGCGAATCGAAGTAGTCGCGAATTGCCTTGATAATCTCGTGCCGCACCCGGAGGATCGCGTGCTGCCGTTTGCTGCGCAGCCAAAGGTGCCGATGATCCATCAGGAAGTCGACGCCGTGCTCTTTCGGCGTGATCGGATAAGGATGCTCCTCGCTGACCTTCTGCAGCACCTCGAGTCCCGTAACATCCAGCTCGTAGCCACCAGGAGCACGCTCTTCAGCGCGGATCTTACCCGTGACAACAATCGAGCTTTCCTGAGTCAGATCCTTCACCCGGTCGAACAGCTCATCGCCGATCTCGGCCTTTACCGCCACGCACTGCATGATTCCCGAACCGTCGCGTAACTGCGGAAAGGCAATCTTGCCCGATTTGCGGAGATTGTAGAGCCACCCTGCGATCGATACTTCCTCACCAACATGCTTTGATGCCTCGTCAATTCGAATGCGGGCACTCATCGCGCATACTCCTCAACCGTAAGCGCCTCCAAGCGCTCGAAACACTGCTTCACCGCTTCAAGCGGCTTCTGGATTTCCGGAGCTTCCTTCAACTCCAGCAATAGCGGATACTGAGACTCCCTCGACGCAAGCATCGGCATCACCTTGCGCCAGTCAATCGTGCCCCCTCCCGAGACCAACGGGAAGAGATGCCGGTCTGTCTTGCCATCGTTATCGTGCACATGCAGCGATCGAATCCGCTCTTTCATCACCTGCCAGGCCGGTTCGACGCCCTCCATCAAATTTGCGTGACCCGTGTCGAAGCATAAGCCGAGCTTCAGGTGTGTGGTGTCCAGAAACTGGATAAGCTGCGAGCTATTGGAGATTCCGTTCGGGATGTTCTCGAGAATGATCTCGACACCCCGTTGTTTCGCGAAAAGACTAAGCTCCTCGAGCGACGTGAATGCAGCCTCGAGACGCCTTTCGTCGTACTGCTCATCGGGCGTGCCGAGATGTTGGACCATGTAGCGGAACGGAATTACTTCGGCAATCTCGATCGCCCACTTGATCTCATCCACCATCGCGATGCGCTTCGCCTTCACCGGTTCGGTGATCGTGAGCACAGCATTTGGACCCGACCGCCCCCAGACCTCGTCGTTGAAGAACGGCGCGTGGATTGAGTGCACCTTCAACTCAGCATCACGAAACCAATGGCCCAATTCGCGGATCTGCGCCCGATCGCGGTAATCCAAATGCTGTCTTGCGCAGAACAGCTCGACTGCTGGAATCCCAGCGTGCCAAATCTTATCGAGCCACACAGTCGTGAGCCGGTAGTTGACTACCAGGTGAGTCGAGAGTACATGATTCATGAAGATTAATAACCTGCCGAAGTGCCGATCGAACGCCCGTCAGAGCCGCCTTGCAGCCACCCGTTGTCTACCAAAATCCCTTCGATCCGCGCCACTAAGTTTGTTTGCCGCACATTGTGACCCATGGATTCAAGCAGCTTGATGGTGTCGGGTGAGAAGCCTGGTTCCATCGAGATCTCGTCTGGCTTCCATTGGTGGTGGAAGCGCGGGCGGTCGATCGCATCCTGAATATTCATGCCGAAGTCGACAACGTTCAGCAGCACCTGCAGCACCGACGTCGTAATGCGTGTGCCGCCAGGACCACCGAAGCACAGGAACGGCTTGCCCTCGCGCAGCACGATGGTCGGCGTCATCGAGGACACTGGCCTCGCTCCCGGCCGAATCGCGTTCGCCTCGCCCTGCACCATCCCGAACATGTTCGCTTCGCCGGGCTTTGCTGTGAAGTCATCCATCTCGTTGTTCATCAGAATGCCGAGACCCGGCACGGTAACGCCCGATCCGTAGCTGCCATTGATGGTGTATGTGACAGCGACAGCGTTCCCATGGGCATCGATCACGGAATAGTGGGTCGTCTCCGAGCTCTCATAAGGCCCGAGGTCGCCGTAGCCGAGTTGATCGCTCGAAGTCGCCTTCTCAGGGTCGATGGTCTTGCGTCTTGACTCGATGTACTTCGGGTCCAGCAGGCGCGACACCGGCACTTTCACAAATCCTGGATCTCCGGCGTACTGGCTGCGATCCGCGTAAAAGCGCCGCATCACCTCGGCGACGTAGTGAATCGATTTCGCTGAGCCCGCGCCGTGCTTCTCGTACCCGCTGCCCTCGAGCATCCCCAGCATCTGCAACAGCCCAACACCTCCAGCGCTCGGAGGCGGCGCAGTGATGATCTCGTACCCTTTGTAGGAGCCTCGGAGCGGCTGTCGTTCCACCGCCTGATAAGAGCGGAGGTCATCAAGCGTGATTAATCCGCCATTCGCCTTCATCGCCGCTGCGAGCTTGCGAGCCGTCGCGCCTTCATAGAAGTCCTTGGCGCCCTGCGTGGCGATCCGGGAAAGCACGGCCGCCAATTCAGGCTGGACAAGCCGCTCACCCATTTCGAAGAACTTCCCATCTCGCTGGAATATCCTGCGCGACTCAGGGAACTTCGCCAGCATTTTGCTGCTCTTGAGACTTTCCGCGGTTCCGTAAGGCAGCTCGAAGCCCTTGCTCGCAAGTTGGACAGAGGGCTGAACCAGTGAACGCCAGGGCTTCGTCCCATACTTCCGATGCGCTAACTCGAAGCCGCGAACCGAGCCTGGGATCCCGCTCGCACGCCATCCTTCGATGCTGTCGCGCGTCGGCTTGCCATCCGGCCCCAGATACATCTCACGTGTCGACGCGCTCGGCGCCATTTCACGGAAATCGATGAATGTCGATTCGCCATTGGCCTTCCGTAACAGCAGGAATCCACCGCCTCCGATGTTGCCCGCTACGGGGTGAGTGACCGCCAAAGCGAAGCCGATGGCCACCGCCGCGTCCACTGCGTTGCCGCCGGACTTCAACACCGCCAAACCCACCTCGGTCGCATGTGGTTCCTGCGTAGCGACCATCGCCTTGCGAGCGTGAACGGGTTGACGTGCTGGGAGGGTGGCGGAAAGGCATAGGAGGCACAACAGGAGAGCCCCAACCTTAACGCGCATAAAATCTTATTCTACCGCCCGATCGCTGAGGTTCTGGTTAGGCACGAAAGCGCCGGCGCCACTCAAACAACACGACACCCGCGGCCACCGACACGTTCAGCGAAGGGATCTTGCCTGCCATAGGGATGCGCACCAGAAAATCGCAATGCTCGCGAACGAGCTGATGGAGTCCCTTACCCTCACTGCCCAGAACGAATGCCGTTGGCGTCGCGTAATCGATACGGTCGTGCTCTTCGCTTCCGCCTTCGTCGAATCCATAAATCCAGAAACCGCGTTTCTTCAAATCTTCGAGCGCGCGCGTGATGTTCGGGACCTTCACCACGCGTACATACTCCACAGCTCCTGCAGCGGCCTTCGCGACTGTTTCCGTCAAGTGGACAGCACGTCGTTCCGGGATAATCACCGCCGACACACCCGCTGCATTGGCGGTACGCAGGATCGCACCGAGATTATGCGGATCTTCGACACCATCAAGGACCAGCACCAGGCGATCTTCGGGTCCGATCTCCTCGAGCGACGCATACCCCCGGGCCGATCCGAATGCGATCACTCCTTGGTGTGAGGCGCCTGCAGCGGCTTTGTCTAGGGTCGCTTTCGGCTCGAATCGTACCGAAACCTTCGCTTGCCGGCATAGGTCGACAATCTCCTGGATCCTCTGTCCTCCGGCACCTTTGGCCACCAACACTCGGTCGAGCTGTCTACCGCTCTTTAGCGCCTCCCGAACCGGGTGAATACCCACCAAAATACTCACGCGTTCGATGGTAACCCGAGCAGGCGGTCGTGTCGCCCGAGGTACAAAGCAAGCCGAATGATTTGGTTAACACGCAAGCACCGTGCCACCGTTCATTCAAAGTAGCCAAGCCAACAACCTTGACGTGCCTCTACCCAAGGTCGTAGCATCTTGGTAGCGTGCAAGGAAACAGCGCGAATGCCGTGCCCGTGCCGGAGATCACTGCGATCCCGGATAAGCTCTACTTCCGCATCGGTGAAGTGAGCCGGCTGGCAGGTGTCAAGCCCTATGTCCTCCGCTACTGGGAATCTGAGTTTCCTGCGATTGCGCCCAAGAAATCCGGCACCGGCCATCGTCTTTACCGTCGTAAGGACGTCGAGATCATTCTCGAGATCAAGCGGCTCCTTTATGAAAAGCGCTTCACGATCGAAGGAGCCCGAAAGGCGCTCGACCCCAAGTCTCGGGTGGTGAACCGGCCTGCGCCTCCCCCTCCGGCCGATCAGCGAGAGCTCTTTCCAACGCCGGCACCGAACCTGGGTGGCATCCGCAAGGAATTGGAATCCATCCTCAAGCTACTCTCCTAACCAAACCGCTCTTATCTGCTCCAGCTAAGCCGATAAGCCGGGTAAGGGAACATGATCACCTTAACCCGGCTCAATCACAGTCAGTTCGTATTGAACTCGGACCTCGTCGAGACCATCGAGAGCACCCCGGATACTGTTGTCACGCTGACCAACTCCCAAAAAGTGGTCGTGAAGGAGACTCCACAAGAGGTGGTGAACCGGATCATCGAGTTCCGGCGACAACTGGCTATCGCGCCCAGAACTGTCTAGTTCCCGCGAGTTTCAAACCTGAATCGGAGCGCACCATGGCAAAGACAAACAACACACCGGACACGGGATCGAAAGCAGACGTCATCACGCTTGTTGGCATGGTGCTCGCCCTAGCCGGACTGTTCGGTGGCCTTTTTCTCGAGGGCGGTTCCTTGACGGACATCGCACAAATTACGGCCGCAATGATTGTGCTGGGCGGCACGGCTGGAGCAACCATGATCAGCACCCCTCACGCAATCCTTAGGGGGAGTCTCAGGAGACTTCGCGCTGTATTCTTCGACCAGCCAAGCTCCACTGCTTCGCTGCTCGAGACCATTCTCGACTACGCTACGCGGGCCCGCAAGAACGGCATCGTTTCGCTGGAGGAGGAGGTAGACGGGCAACCCGATCCGTTCCTCCGCAAGGCTCTCACCATGGCGGTCGACGGCACCGATGTTCAAGAGATCCGCTCCATGATGGAAGTCGAATTGGGAATTGAGGAAGAGCGGGCCGAGGCCGAAGCAAAGGTGCTTGAGATCGCAGGTGGCTTCGCGCCTACTGTCGGGATTATAGGCGCGGTGATGGGACTCATCCAGGTCATGAAGCATCTGGAGAACATCGAAGAAGTCGGACATGGTATTGCCGTGGCCTTTGTCGCCACGGTTTATGGCGTCGGATTTGCCAACCTCTTCTTGCTTCCCGCCGCCAGCAAAATGAAGGCGCGCGCCCGCCAGTCCATCATGTACAAGGAGATGGCGCTCGAAGGCGTTGTGGGAATCGTCGAAGGGCTCAATCCCAAACTGATCCGGTCGAAGCTGGAGCCATATCTCGAGGGTTCTCAAGCCGCCACAACGAGCGCGGCCAGAGAACGTCGTCCGTCGGTCCAAGCCGCTTGAGGAACTCGCCAGTATGCCGAGACGGAAGAGAACCTACCAAGAGGACAGACATGAGCGCTGGCTCATCTCGTACGCCGACTTCATCAC
>DASQVJ010000554.1:0-5770 GCA_035640835.1 Bryobacteraceae bacterium | reverse complement strand
GATCTGGTCGAGTTTCGTGAACACCGGACGCAGCAACTCCGCTGCTTTTTCCGACTGGTGCGCCAGAACGATGGCACGCTCGACTGTTTTTAAATACTTCGGGAACTTTCCGGCCTTCGCGAGGTCTCCCACATACGGAATCATGCTGATACCGCTGAGAACACCATCAAGCCACTGCCCCCTCCCGAGCGAAATCAGGGCAGATGCGCCGTCCGATAAGGGCGTCGGGTCGAAAATACCGCCAAGATCAAAGCATAATTGCGTCATGTCCAAGGCGAGTGAGCGTAATTCTGCCGCTTCGTCGGCCTTTGAAACGATCTTCGGCGTACTCATGATATGAACTCTACTGAATATAGCGTTTTGTTCGAGCAGAACCTGGCCAGGGAAGATCAATGATTCTGCTGAAACTGTTAAATCCGGAATGGAGCTTTCATAGCCGGTCCGAGGACGCTACCGTGATGGGACGCGCTTCAAACAGCATCAATCAAACTTTGGCCTTCGCGGCGGCATCGATCATGCCGTGCAAATGGGCGAAGGCGTTTTCGATCTCGAAGTACTTGTACTGCCCGGCTCTGCTTTCACCGGAAAGCACGCCGCACCGATGGACTCGCTCGAAATCGCCATACGGGAACTTGTAAGCGCGTTTAGTCTCGGGGTCCTGCTCGTCGTCAATTCCCAAATGCCACTTGGCGTATTCGGTGAAGCCGTGTTCAGTGATGAACTCGTTCTCTTGCTGCGCGGACGGTTGGTGTTCGCTCCATGCGTCCCTCTCATCGAACACGAACTTTCCCTCATTCACAAGCTCTTGGCCGTGACGAAGAGCGGTCTTGTTAAGCCTGACTGCCATAACTCTATTCGTGGGATTCGTGGTGTCTAAAATCGTCGGAAATATGCTGAGCCGGGAACCTTCCCCCCGGCTTGAACTGATCACCTTTTTGAGCCATGAGGAACTCCACTGCGCGGGTACGCAGGTGGAGTTCCAACCACGACGCTTATTGTTTCTGCGAGTCGGGGCGCCGGCTGTGGACTGGGTTGTCTACGAGTGGACGGGAGGATCCAACATGTAGACGTATCGGCGCTACACTGACGCCAGAACACAAACCACGCTTCAGGCAGGACACCTCGCGGGCTGTTAGAATGGCAGCGCAGAAACGGGACGTGCGCCATGGTTGGCCAGACGATTTCCCATTACGAAGTCCTCGAAGAACTCGGACGAGGCGCGATGGGATCGGTCTATCGAGCCCGAGACACTCGCCTTGACCGTGTCTTGGCTATCAAGATTCTGCGGAGCGAGGTCGCCAATCCAACACGTGAGCGGCGGTTCATTCAGGAGGCCCGAACTGCTTCTTCGCTCAACCACCCCAGCATCGTCACTATCTACGAGATCTTCCATGTCGGTGAGGCTCCCTGTATCGCCATGGAGTATGTGGATGGCGAGACGCTCGAGCAACATCTGGAGAAAGGTCCGCTAGAGCTTCGACAGGGGTTGACATGGGCCATCGCAATCGCGGACGCGCTGGCGACGGCTCATTCAGCGGGCATCGTTCATCGCGATGTGAAGCCGTCGAACATCATGATCACGCGCGCGGGGCTGGTCAAGATTCTCGACTTCGGCCTTGCGAAGCTGACCCAAATGTCTGAGCTTTCCGATCCTGGAGAGCGGCTGACGCTCGATGACAGGATCGTCGGCACACCTCCTTATCTGTCGCCGGAGCAGGCGCTCTGCGAGAAGGTCGACGCAAGGTCCGACATCTTTTCATTCGGCGCCGTGCTGTACGAGATGTTCACGTGCAAGCGGCCATTCGAGCGAGCTTCGAATGTGGAGATGCTGTCGGCCGTGGTCAAAGAGGATCCAAAGAAGCTTCGCTCGGTAGAGCCGAATTTGCCCGCGAGGCTCGAAAAGATTGTCGCGCAGTGTCTCGAGAAGAGGGTTGATCGCCGCTACCAGCGGATGGACGAAGTGAAGCATGCGCTGGAGGACTTGCGGCAAAGCGAGACGATCGAAAGACTGCTGGCGAGCCGTGGAACGAAGCCTGAGCGCAAGATCAGTCCGCTCTGGGTAGGCGCAGGTTTGCTGGGAATCGTTTTGGCGACCGCCGGCCTTGTTTGGTGGAACCGCGGCGCCGACAATCGTGCAGCAACACGAGCGAGTGTGTTCGCCCGAGTCACATCCGACGATGGGTTGACGAGGGATCCCGCGGTTAGTCCCGATGGAAAGTTCATTGCGTACGCGTCTGACAGGAGCGGCGAGTCGCTCGATATTTGGGTGCAGCCGGCGTCGGGAGGCCAAGCTGTCCGGCTGACGACTCATCCCGCAGAAGACCATGAGCCTGCATTTTCGCCGGACGGTGCGAACATCGCATTCCGCTCGGAGCGCGATGGCGGAGGCATCTACGTCAGCTCGATTCTTGGTGGGCCTGAGCGCCTGCTGGTGCGTTACGGCCGACGCCCGCGATACTCGCCCAAAGGTGACTGGCTTGCGTATTGGACGGGTTTCAGCACCGGGGACCCCACGGCTCCCGATTCGAACAGAATTTTCATTGTGCCGGCTCAAGGAGGGGAGCCAAGACAGCTCGCAGCGAACTTCGAATCGGCGCTGTTTCCTGTCTGGTCACCTGACGGCAGGCACATCCTTTTTCTCGGTGCTCGCGACTCGGGCCCATCTGCCGTCAAGAACTTGACTGGAGCCAATCGACCTGCAGATCGAGCCGATTGGTGGGTGACTGACGTTGCTACCGGTGAGACAGTGAAGACCGACATTCTCGCTGAGCTTGCGAAAGAAGGTCTCTCTGTGTGGGCGAGTGCCGGAGCAGGTATCGCGCCGGACCTCTGGACACCGCGAGAGAACAGGGTTCTCTTCTCTGCAACGAAAGCGGCCACAAACACGTTTCGAGACAGCGTGAATATATGGGACGTCCCGCTTTCACCTAAAAACTGGAAAGCTCAAGGTGCGGCACGCCAGCTCACATCCGGCACAGCATATGAGGGCCATCCAGCATTGACGGCTTCCGGAGATGTGCTTTTCTCAAGCGCTGAGATGAGAGTCGGCGTATGGATGCTACCGTTGCGTGCCAACGACGGCAAAGTCGCTGGAGAGATGAAACAAGTGACTCGAGGCACCGCGTTCCATGGACAACCAAGTGTCGCCATGAACGGTAGCAAAGTGGTCTATTACTCCACCAAGTCGGGCAACATGGATATATGGGTGATGGACCTGACTACAGGTCGCGAGTGGCCGCTCACGTCGACACCAACGGGCGAGAATTCGCCACAGATTTCGGCGGACGGATCCACGGTCTTCTATTCGACCTATGGGAAGCGCGAAGCGTACCTGGTGCCATCGGAGGGCGGTGCACCGACGAAGGTGTGCGATGATTGCGGCTCCTGGAACGTTTCGCACGACGCCACGAGCATCCTCTATTGGTACTCTCCGCTGAAGCCCATTGTCTCGATCGGCCTGTTTCACCTGCCAACGGGTCAGAAGGTCGAGCTGATCAAGCACCGGTCGTACAGCTTGTATCAACCACAGATGTCGCCTGACGATCGCTTCATTGCATTCCTCGCTCAGACTGGGCAGGGCCGTAGTCGAATCTACTTGGCTCGTCTGAGGGGCATGGACCAATTGGAGCCTCACGAGTGGCTTCCGATCACTAGCGGAGAGTTCGCCGACGATAAGCCGCGTTGGTCCCCCGACGGCAATCTCATCTACTTCACGTCGAGTCGGGATGGGTTCATGTGCATCTGGGCTCAACGTCTCGACCCCGCTTCCAAACACACTGTTGGTGCCCCGTTTGAGGTCCATCATTTCCACACGTCTCGCAGGTCGCTTGCCAATGTTGGACTGGGCCCTCTGGAGACGTCGGTTGCTCAGAATGCTTTGGTGTTCAACCTGGGTGAAGTGACGGGCAACATCTGGCGCGTTTCGCGTGAGTAGGTTCGCGTCTCATCTCATAAGAGAGTTCCCCTGAGGACGATGCTTGCGATGGTGAAATAGATCACCAGACCCGTCACATCTACGAGTGTCGCTACGAATGGAGCGGAAGCACTGGCTGGGTCGAGGCGAAGCCTTCGAAGAATGAAGGGCAGCATTGACCCCGCAATCGTTCCAAACATGACGACACCGATCAGGCTGAAGGCCACTGTCAACGCAACGAGCACGTAGTGTTCACCGTAGGGCTTCCAAAGCGCTTGCCACAACAGGATGCGGGTGATGCCGATTGCCGCGAGAACGGAACCAAGAACCAGGCCTGCGAAGAGTTCGCGACGGATGATACGGAACCAGTCTCCAAGCCGAATCTCGCCCACTGCCATAGCTCGAATCACCAGTGTTGTCGCCTGCGAACCGGAGTTTCCACCACTGCTGATGATGAGCGGAACGAAGAGGGCGAGCACGACTGCTCTCGCGATCTCCTGCTCGAAGAAGCTCATTGCTGTGGCTGTGAGCATCTCTCCAATGAAGAGGACAGCCAACCAGCCTGCTCTTTTTCTGACCAGGCTCCAGAATGCGATCTTGAGGTACGGCGCGTCCAACGACTCCATGCCGCCGAGCTTGTGGATGTCTTCGCTGGCTTCTTCCTCAACCACGTCGACGATGTCGTCCAAAGTGACGACACCGACCATTCGGCCCTCGCCATCGACAACGGGGACGGCGAGCAGGTGGTATGTGGATACGAGCTTCGCGACAGCCTCCTGGTCCATGTGCTCGGTGGCAGCTATGAAATCTGTGCGCATGATTTCGCGCACCTTCTGATTTCGGTCCGCCTTAAACAGGTCACGGAAGCTGACCACGCCAAGCAGCCTCTGAGATTCATCCAGCACATAAGCGTAATAAATTGCTTCAACTGTTCCAGACTGACGACGTAAGTAGGTAATAGCCTCGTCGACGGTCATATCCGGGCGGAGGCGAGCGAAGCGGGGGTTCATGAGACCGCCGGCAGCGTCTTCCTTATAGGCGAGGAGTGCGGCGACTTCGCGCCGCGTTGCCTCGTCCAATTGCTCCATCAACTGCTCACGATCTTCCTGGTTGGCCAGCTGGATAAGGTCGGCGACATCGTCCGGCGGCAAGAGCCGGAGCCAGATTCGGCGTTCACCCGGGGGCAGACCCTTGATTAGGACGTACTGATCCTGACTGGAGAGTCTCAGGAAGAAGTCATCAGCCTGATCTGGCGGGAGAGTTCGAAAGAAGTCAACGCACTCAGGTTGGGTGAAGTCGTGGCATATTTTGAGCAAGGCTTCGTGTTCTTGAACCATGCCTTCGGTCGGTGGATTGGTCATTGCATTCGCGATGCCTCGGACGTGTTCGGCGGAATTCCCAAGCTGGTCTCCACAGTCTCAGGCTACGCAATCGGAGAGCCGGAGTTGATTCGGATGACGAGACGAGCGTTATGTGCGGATCGGCGGAGAGCATTCAGGAGTTGAAAATCATGGCGAGCCAAGCATTGCCGTTTATCGAGTGCGAGCAGGTCCACGCCGGTCTGGCGGTTCGTGATGTTCCGACGGCTGTGGAATTCTACATCGAGAAGTTGGGTTTTCAGGAAGGATTTACGTGGGGAAATCCACCGACCTTCGCCGGCGTGAATCTCGGAAAAGTTCAAGTCTTTCTCGCTAGGGGTACGCCCAACCCGAGCGCCGAAACTGGCGCTGTATATTTTGTTGTTGGTGATGCCGACCAGCTCTATCAGTTTCACCGCGCCAACGGTGTAGAGATTGTGCAAGACATCGATGACCGGCCGTACGGTCTCCGCGACTACGTCGTGCGCGACCTGCATGG
>DASQVJ010000553.1:0-5992 GCA_035640835.1 Bryobacteraceae bacterium | reverse complement strand
CTCCCGGACCCGACGTGCCGTACTGGCCCACCGTTGGCGGTGCAAAGGCGCCGACATCAAACCAGCGTCCGACGTCCCTCTGGTCGGACGGAAGGTTTGGATCGCGGAGGATATTCGGGCGTATGGTCACGTTCGCGGGTGTGGAGTTCGTGGTGTACGCCGTGCCGGTAGGATCCGGACCGGTCCAGAGCGGGGTCAAGAAGCGGCCGGAACGGTGTGTATAGATGAGCGACGTGGTCCATCCACCTACGATCGCGTCGAGCCATCGATTGGCGTTGCCCGCGAAACTGCGCCCCCTGCCGAATGGTAGATCCCATATGACGTTTCCGGTGATGTTATGCGTCGGAATGTCTACCCATGGCCCTCTCTCCCGGGCTCGATCGTACGCGTTTTCCGGTGATTGCGAGCGCTCCAGATCACCGATATCGCGCGCCAGGGTGTAGGAGACCTGGTAGGTTAATCCGCGGGCTCCGCGCCGTTTCACTTCGACGGTGCCGGCGTTGTACTGGTGGCCTGCTCCGTTGGTCAGATAATTGATTCCCGGATATTGCGGGAACCGCCGAGGCTTATTGATAAACAACCCAGGGCCTGGCAGCGGTTGATTGATATTGAAGTTGTACACGCCGTGCCGGGTGTTCGTGCCGATATAGGATAAACGGAACGCCGTGTTGCCGTGCTGGTGTTCGGCCGTAAGGTTGTACTGCATGCTGTAGGGAATCGTGATGTTCGGGTTGACTGCGGCAGGCAAGCTGATGGTGGTCGGACCGGCGGCGCTCCCGGGATAGATCAGAGGCAGAATCACGTTCGGATTCGTTGCCGGGTTCGTATACGCCGGCTGGTCGATGACGAACGGAATGCTGTTACTGGAAGGCGTCTCCGGAACGATGTCGTAGAAGATGCCGAAACCTGCACGAACAACCGTTGTGGGACCCAATGGGCGCCACGCCACGCCGATTCGGGGCGCGAAGTTGTTGCGGTCGGTACGAATGAGCGAGTTCGGCAGGCCGGCCTCCTTAGCCGTAATCACACCGACGTAGCTCGTCGGGAGCAGCGGGCTCACCTTGGAAATGCTGCTGTCGGGCACAACAATCTGTCCACGATCCACATCGAAGATCGCATTGAATCCATTCTGATTCCTGGCCGACGGGTGCAGTTCATATCGAAGTCCGAGATCGAGGGTCAGGCGCGGAGTGATCTTGAATTCGTCCGTCACAAAAAAGTCATAAGACCAGCGCAGTTCCTGGTTCACGAAGTTGGGGAATGAGCGCTGGCTGGTAGTCGGGATACCGAGTAGGAAGTCAGCGTACGGATGGCCCGTAAATCGATTGGAAAAGGTCACCGCACCGAAGAGATTCGTGGGCGCACTGCCGTCCGAGTAGTTGGTTCTACCCATAATGAAGCCTGCCTTGACAGTGTGCCTGCCGTGGAACCAGCTCACGTTCTCGTTGAACTGATTGACGAAATTTTTAAATCCAGGATGTCGCCATACTTGCTGCGTCAGATTCTGAAGGCCAATGCCGCTCCACGATACCTGCAGCATGCCGGCCATATCGGGAAGGTTTGGCGCAAGACCTTGCAACCCGAGCAGGCCCACGACTTCGCGTCCATTCTGAGCTCCGTGGCGCGGTTGATCATTGTAAGCCACGCCCCAGCGAAGTTCGTTCAGCAAATTCGGTTTAAACGTGTGGCTCCAGGAAAGGTTGACGCCCTGGTTCTCGCGCTGATTCCAAATGCGTCCGATGGTCGGGAGATTGTTATCCCACCCGCGGGAGTATTGCTTGGCCCACGTGAATCGCCCAAAAACGAAATCCTGATCGGAGAAGCGGTGGTCGATCCTGGTTGTCCAATAGGTAGACGGGTCGAACGGACGCGTCAGCATCTCGCGGTAGTTTTGGCTCTGCAGCGTGGTGGTGCTGCCGTTATTCGGCAGCGGATAGTACCTGTCCTGAATTTTTCGGGACACCGGATTGATGCGGTTTTCCGGAATGATATTGCCAGGGAAAGGCGTGTTCCCGTTGAACGGATCGCGGATGATCGTACTCGGTGAGAGCGCGGAAAAATCGCCGGCTCGCCAACTCGCCAGCGGAACGGTTGGATTGACGAGATCTCGTACCGCGCTTCCACGGCTCGTTTCGAAGGAGTAGAAAAAGAAAGTGCGATTCCTGCCGTTGTAAATCCGGGGGATCACGACGGGTCCGCCGATGGTCGCTCCCGGACTGTGCGTCACACCCGCACTACCCGAAGCAGCAAACGGATTACGCGAAACGAACTTCGGCGTCTGATAGTAGTCGAAGCCGGTCGCATGCAGCTCGTTCGTTCCGGACTTTGAAATGACTGTGACCTGGCCGAGGCCGCCAAATTCCGCAGTGTTGTTCGCCATGTCAACGCGGACTTCGGCCATGCTTTCGACGTAGTTGACCAAAGGGGTGATCTGCGTGCCGTCGCGACCGTTGCTGATGGTAATGCCGTCGACTGCGGCATCGGACTGATTGTTGCGGCTTCCGGAGAAGCGGCGGGTTGCCGTCGAACTCGCAGCCTGCACAACGCCGGGGTTCTGTCCTACGAAGCTCCACAACGAGCGAGTATTGAGCGGAAGCGTCTTGATGATGTTTGCGTCTTTGGTGTCGCTGATGCGTCCCTTTTCGGTCTCGATCAGGCTTGCTACCGCGCTAACTTCAACGGTGGTTTCAACGGCGCCGACTTGGAACGTAATGTCCATGCGCCGGAGTTGCTGGCTCGTTAGCCGTACGCCCGATTCAATGTGAGATTTGAAGCCGGGATATTCGGCTCTCACCACGTATTCGCCCTCAAGCAACTGGCCAATTGTGTAATAGCCGGCTTCGTTTGTCTTCGCCGTATACACGAAGTTGTTATCGACTCTCGTCGCCGTCACGGTCGCGCCGACGATGACCGCGCCGTTCGGATCGGTAGCTAGCCCAGTAATGCTGGCAAACGTTGATTGCGCATGGGCGCTGCCTGCGAGCGCGCCGAGTATGCACACAGCCTGAAGTACGTGTTTCACGTTGAATGCTGGCATGCGTGGCCAGACCTCCGGTGTAGCTGGAATGATAATCATTGACTCTAAAGCTGTCAACAGGTTATTTTCATTGAGACCCTGGTCCGAGAGATCATCGTTTATCGATATGACGAGCCAATCTCCGCTGCCCCTGGTCTCACGAACCGAGCAGGTGAGGCGCGCGATATTACACCAGATCTTGACTGGTGCCCTGCGTCCTGGCGCGCGTTTGCTCGAGGCGAAGTTGTCCTCAGAGTTTGGCGTCTCGCAGGCAACTGTGAACGCGGCGCTGCAGGATCTGCACAATCAGGGCCTCGTGACGAAGCAGCTCAATCGCTCAACCAACGTCTCCCGCTATACGCTTGACGACATTGAGAGGCTCTTTCTTGTGCGAACCGCGCTCGAGCCTACTGCAGCCCGAGTCCTTTCACAAAACTGGTCAGAAGCGAGCCAGGCCGTCCTCCGAGACCATGTAGATCAAATGCGCCGCTCAGCGCGCACCAGGAATCTTGCGGCGTTTTGCCTCGCCGATTTCAATTTTCATCAGGACGTATACCGGCTGACCGGCAACTCCTTCCTGATCCAGGCGGGCAACGCGATTGCGGCGGCTCCATTCGCTTATGTGCTCTGCGACCATCTCGAAGCATTGCCGACAGACTATCTTTCGCTCGCCGAGGACCATCAGGATGTGATTCGCGCCATGCAGGAAGGTCCGGATGAAGCTGCTCGCGTGACCCTTCATTACATCTCTGAGTGGCTGCACCATTCACGCCGTGCGCTCGGTGCCTCAGACCCCGTTAGTTCGAGACTCGGAGGAACAGGATTGTGAAACGACTGGCTCTCATACTGATTTCGGCGCTCCCGCTTGTCGCGCAGACGCCCGAGGACGTGCGTACAGCGCTGCGAAAGGCGGTAGCGTTCTTCGTCACCTCTGTGTCGCCGCATGGCGGGTATCACTACTACTACACAGCTGACCTGTCGTACGGGCGGTCCGAACACTCGGAGGGCTTGAACACGAGTGAGAATCAGCGTGAGGCGACTCCGCTCGCGGGCATGACGTTTCTGGAGGCGTACGAAGCCACAGGCGATTCATTCTACCTGGACGCCGCGCGGAGAACGGCCGTCGCACTGACCAAAGGCCAGCACTGTTCAGGCGGCTGGGACTACACCATCGAGTTCGATCCGGCGAAACGCAAGGCACATCCATATCGCGTCGATAACAACTGTGCTGCGGCCGAGCGCCCGGCCGGCGCTACGGCCTGGTCGCAGCCCTACACGACTCTCGATGACAACACGACGCAGGCCTGTCTACGATTCCTGATGCGAACGGACAAGGCGCTCGGGTTCAAGGACGCGACCATCCACGAAGCCGTCACTTACGCCCTGGCAAAGCTCAGCGAGGCTCAGTATCCGAATGGTGCGTGGCCGCAACGGTTCTTTCGCCGACCAGACGCGTCGAAGTTTCCTGTTCGCAAGGCGAGCTATCCCGAGACGTGGTCCCGTGAATGGCCAGGCCCCTCCTACCAGAATCTCTACACCTTCAACGACAACGTAATCTCGGACTGCATCGATCTGTTCCTTGAAGCTGCTCGCATCTACAACGATCCTCGTTACCGCGCGATTGCGGAGAAAGGCGGCGAGTTCATTCTTCTCGCACAGATGCCGGATCCACAACCTGCATGGGCCCAGCAATACAACCTCGACATGCATCCTGCGTGGGCCAGAGTGTTTGAGCCCCCATCGGTGACTGGCGGCGAGTCTCAGGGAATCCTGAAGACACTGCTGGTCTTGTATCAGGAGACCGGCAACCGGAAGTACCTCGACGTCGTTCCGCGAGCGCTCGAATACCTGAAAAGCTCCGTGGTCAAAGAGGTGCAGGACAAGGGAGCTCGTTCGCGTATACCCACGGGTGCTCCTGCGCTCGCCCGATTCTATGAACTGAAGACGAACCGGCCCTTGTACATCACCAAAGGCACGCGCGTGAACGTGGATGGCCGCTTTGCCGCCAACCTGGACGGGTACAAGCTCGACTACAAAGGGGATTCGGTGATCACGCACTATAACGTCGTGGTCAGCGGTGCTTCATTGGCCAAGCTCGAGGCCGAATACAAGAGACTGTTGGATGCGGACCCGGCCTCAATCCGTCGCCCCGACAAACTGCATGGACTTTCGCCGTGGGCAGAATATCCGGAGAATCCTGCCGCGCAGGCCCAGTTCCCTTCCCGTTCCTCGCAATATGGCGGCGCAGAACGTCGAGAAACGATGGACCGGCCGCGGAAGCCCTCGCGCGACGAGGTCAGGCAGATTCTGAACGCCATGGATGATCGGGGCGCGTGGGTGGAGACCGGCAGCATTGGCAGGGCGGACCGCATTGTTTCCGTCCTTGCGGCTCAGGACATGGTTGTCAAGATCGGCGGAGCGACATATCCGCTGAAGGAAGACCAGACCCTCGAGATATTCCGCGGCCAGCAACCGCCGCCGAAGAAGATTATCAGCACGTCGACTTTCGCCTGGAATGTCGAGTCGTTGGCGGGCTTTCTAACGGCGGACACCAGGCGCCGCTGAATTGTCCCCTGCGCGCGACAGTTCGAACAGTTCGAACTGTTGACACGCCGGGCAAACGGACACCCCTGCGCTATCGAACGTGAATTCGCGGCGCGGAATTCAGCGTGGTGGCGAACTGGAGCGTTTACACAACCCGTGCATCTGAACCGCTAGCCTGGGAGGCGTCGCGCGTCGAAGTTCGAGATCTCGAGATGCACGGTGCATAGAATCAAAGCATGCCCCTTGTTCTCGACGGCAAACGAGTGCGTGACGCAATCCTGGCTGAGCTGCGTCCTCGTGTGGAGGCCCTTGCATCGATGGGCCGAGCTCCCGGCCTCGCGGTCGTGCTCATCGGCGACAATCCTGCTTCGGAGATCTATGTTCGCAACAAAGTAAAAACCAGCGAGGAATTGGGCCTCTACAGCGAGAGGT
>DASQVJ010000552.1:0-5836 GCA_035640835.1 Bryobacteraceae bacterium | reverse complement strand
GCCCGGGCTCGATGCTCAACCGCTGTATTTGTATATCCGTATTGTTCGAGATCACGAGTTCCAAGTACGACCGCATGGAGAGTTCCAGCGTGCCGTTAACAAGGAACTCTCCAGCTCGAGTGACAAGTCCTAACTGGCTATCCGCGGGACGCTCGGCAAAGTGACGCTTGAAGTACGCGAGGTCAGGAAATCGAGGCGCGTCGAGGTATTCCTGTGCGCAGATCCCACCCCAGGAAAGCAGCGCTATTGAGAAAACGGTGGTACGCATAACTGCTGCCGCTCATCTACATTTCGTTCCTCATTTAGAAGGCCGGTACAAACGTTTCATCGATCTCGAACCGTACGGTCACCTGACGAACGGATTTATGTACCGGGATCACCTGGTGCAATCTCGGGTCGAAGTAGTCTTTCAGCATCAGCGGTCGTGGGCTCTTCAAGTAGGAATCAGGGTCCTGTCCGACGTGCGAGGTGGCCACAACTTGCAGTTCGTGTCGAGTGGATACGTGCTGAATAATACACGGAACACGCTTGACTCCAAGCTTGCGGAGGGCGTAGGCTCGATGACTCCCATTATTGAGAATCAGCCTATTTTCGGCATAGACGGCGTTCAGAAAGTTCGACCCGAAGCCTACCGCCAAACCCACAAGTCCGAGCAGGTTGCGACCCTGCTCCGGGTTGCTCAGTTGCTCCGGCGTCAAAGGTATCGCCTCTAGGAAACGCAAGTCATTCGAGGGCGACATGAATACGAACTTGTCGTGGTGAACGCGCATCCATTTGGCTGGTGGCTGCGGATGATCGAAGGGGAGGCATGTGCGGAAAATCTGATCGTCCGTCGGCGCCGATCCCAAGCTCTCTTCGAGTTGCTTGACGAAGCTCAAGTCGATGTGTTTCTGATAAACCACCAGCTTATCGAGTTCGACCAAGGCTACTTGGGTAGGGACTGTGTTGAACCCGCCACGAACAAGGGGGTCTTTCAGAAACTCGATGAGAAGCGGCTGATACTCGGGTCCAAGCTTCCTGATCTCGGGACCGTCTGCGGCCCCGGCATCCTCGTTTTGCAGCCTGCCAACGACTTCTGCTGCGGCATGCCACTGTTCGGCAAGCGTTCGTCGATCGGGCACATTGACCGCTTCGCGCTCGACAAAGTGTACGAAATCCTTGATAGTGGGTCGGCCGGTCACATAAAGAGTTTGATTCGCCGAAGCAGGCGGTGGGGAAGCCGTGCGGTTCAGTTCACGACCACGCTCCGCACCAGCATTTGCGACCCCGGTTTGCAGGTCCGTTTCGAATTCGTCTACTCTCGCATGTGGAAGCATCGTAGTCCTCCTTCTCCGTCACCGCTTAATTGCCGTGACACTACCACCACGACCAAAACTCGACTTTTACCGTGCGGGCCAGACGGCGCATGATCAGATCGACAACCCGTCTTTGGCCGCAGTAAATCTTGGCTTGACCGGTCATCTCGGACTTCAGCAGCAAGGATGCGTTCTCGATTTCTGTATCGACGACAATCGTTCTATTGACCGCGGATGATGTGGACGTTGGCAGCAATGAGGACGGCCCGGTGCTTCCTAAAGGGGCTTGAGCGCTTGTAGCAATAGAAGTTACTCGGCCGCGAAACTCCCTTTCAGGATAGGCACGGGGACGCACGGCCACGGGCTGACCAATCTGAACGCCGTCGATCTCTCTCTCTGAGATGAGGATTTGCGCGGTTACGGTCTTAGCGTCGTATATCCTCAGAATCAGGTCGCCTCTTCTGACAAGCGCTTGCCGCATCTCCAGCAGTTGTCTGGTGGGTGTCGCGACTATGCCGGATGCGGGGCTCACAACGTTCAACAGGCGAAGCTGCTGCTCGACGTATCGCTTCTGGGTCTCGAGCCGCTCCATTTCGGCTTTGGCAGCCTCGATTTCCTCCGGGCGGCGACCGCTTAGCAGCACTTGAAGGCGACCTATCGCCTCCGTGAGCTCGTTTCTGGCCAAGGTAACGAGCTCCTTTGTGTCTTCATATTCGTTACGTGGACGAAGTCGTTCCTCAAACAGAAGCTTCGCCCTCTCGTACCGACCCTCTGCATACTTGAGGCGGTCCTCTGCTTTCGTCACCGCAGCCTTGGCAAGATCGATTTCCTTGTCGGTTGGACCTGCCTCCAACAGACGTATTCTTGCGGCGGTCTCCCTGATTTGCGCCTCGGTCTTACCTAGTTCCGAGCGCAGTTCTTTGTCCGAAAGTCGAGCTATCGATTCTCCGGCACGAACTCTGTCGCCTTCGGCCACCAGGATCGAGTCGATGATGCCTTCGACGGCCGCACGCACGTTCGTGTTGTCTTTCGGCAGAATCGTGAACGGCCCGGAGATCCGCAACTCTGTGTGGCCCAGCCAGCAGAAACACACAACGCCCGCGAGTACGACTATCATCACGGCGCGTATGAACCATCGTCGCGCGTTTCGCCGTTTTGTTCGCCGTGGGCCAGCCGTCTGTGAAGGGGGTGGTGTGCCTGTCGCCAGCAGCACGTCGCCGTCGTCGGTTGAATCCGAGGCCAGCGAATGTCTGCCAAACATTCGCTGAAAGCGCCGACGGAACCTTACTGCTACCAGCACTGTCGACAGGAGGATCAGCTCAGGCCCCCCTTTCGCAAGCAGCGTGCCTCCCCCAGACAGAATGATGTAGCCCAGCGCCGAGAACGAGGTCACGGTCGCAACCAAACCATAGATTGTGTAGATTCTCCGCTCGCGAGCCGGAATCTCCTTCTCAACAGTTGCGACTCCGACGAAGCGTTTCAGGCTGTCCCCTATGTGTCGGAAGGCTTTGCTTCGGAGGTTCGGAAGCTCCAGGTAATCACTGAGGAGGTAGTATCCATCGAGCTTCAAAAGTGGATTGAAGTTGAAGAGTGTCTTGATCCCGGACGTAGTCATGACGATCAAGGCGGAGGTACTTATCCACGTTTCTGGGTCTGCTATTCTCCAGGTGGTCACTGCAATGGCCCACAGGAATAGCTCGAAATACGGCCCTGCAAACCCGACCCACATCCGCTTCGACCTTTCCGGAAAGAGCCAGGCGTCACTCACGTTGCAGTACAAGGCCGGTTGGAAATAGATGAGTAGGAAGCCAACTTCATGAACCTCGCCGCCAAAGTGTCTGCAGGTGAGGCCATGGCCACATTCATGAAGGGAAACAAGCAGGAAGCTGAGTACAACCAAGAGAGGAATGGTGGCGAGTTGATAGAGCTGCCGGAGGCCTTCCACGTATTCGTCCCAACTCCCGACCATGGTCGCCACGGCCATCATGATCACCGCCGCCGAGACCAGGAGGGAGAGCGGGGTGAACATCCAACGCAGTCGGGGCTCTAGATAACTAAATAGCCGGTGAGGGTCGAAGAGCCGCCAACGAAGATAGAGCAGCGTGCCACTACTTCGGCGCGGCCGACCAGGGACTCTCCGTTCCCCGGTCTCTCCAGTTTCAAGCAGACCAATACTCCCGAGCGTCTTGATGAAGTCATTCAAAGAGTTGGGAGATAGCGCGGCATCGAAGCGTTGCTCGACTCTTTGCCGCACGACATCGATTGGCGTCTCTCCATCCAATTGGCGCGCGATATATTGTTCAGGTTCGCGAACTCGAAAGAAATCACCAGTGATAGGGTCTTTAATGATGAAAAAGGCGCCGGCTGACGTCTCTTGGCGGCAGATTGCCACATCATCGCGGAGCTTTGGAGCAGACAGCATCATAAAATGCAGCTTGATTTTGTTGGTCCTCTCGGAGCCGGCCTTTGACCCACAAATACCCTGCGCAAAAGGGTGTTGAGAAGGTGTATATTGGGGAGGCCGTGAGTTAGAATCACAGCCTCCCTGAGCAAGGGGTGAGCCACCGGGCGTTCAGCTAAGCCTCTGACGCCTGGTGGCGCTAGTGTTCCCACTAGTTGCTTTTCGACTTGCTCTGGTCCTTGGACTTGGTCTTCGTCTGCTCCTTGGTCTTGGTCTTGCTGTGGTCTTTGGACTTGGTGTTGTCCTTCGAACCATGGTCGTCCTCATCGTGGCAAACGATCCCGAGAATACCGGGAGCGATGCGCTGTTCTAGCCTCTCCAATTCGAGGTCCAGATGTCTCATGCTCAATTCACCTCCTTTCTATCGAGAGTTGACGAACGTCAGGAACTCGTTTCAGGAGTGCTGGACCGCAGGTAATGAACTATCTTGCCTTGCGGCGCGTGACCCTGAAACGTAATTCGCTTTACTATGTAGCTGTGGGATCTATCTGTCAATAGAAATAATCTATGCAATCACTGTGAGCCTACTCTCAAATTGTCGCGGATGACGAGGCTAGCTTGGTCCAGCAACGTACCGAAGTTTGCGAGCCGATAACAATCTACGAGCGATATAAGGTGTTTACAATTGCCTGGTCCAGGCTCCATCATTCTGCGCGTATAAAAATTTCATGGATCAAATGGGCCAATGTTCGACGAGCATTTCATTTGGGCTGCGCACTGATGCGCAAACGTGTTCGTTCTCGTACGCAGCGGTTACCCATTTGTGAGGCGCACGGGTGCCGGATCTTGGCTTGTGCCCGCTTCGAGAACGGAGCTTATTAGCGAAACGCTGGCTGGTGTTTACGCCCTTCCGAGGCAGTGCTATGCGAGCTGTTTAGAAGCGCCCCCTACAGCGACGGAGACCCGCACTTCGCTTGCAGTCCCACATAGATTCCTTCGAAAAGGAAAATATTGCTAAGTCTTTGGTGGGCTTGGGGAAGAGCCGTTCTGGCGCTTGGAGAAATAGGGTCTCTCGTGCAAGCAGGGGATGCCCCAGCGAGCGCATTTGCGGCAGCCGTCGGGCCCCGGGTCGTACGGTTTCGGGGAAGCCAACCGGTGGATGCAAGGGATGTCCCGTTCCAGGCACTTGGGGCAACTGGGGAGGCCGCGTGTTCCGGCTGCCCTTAGGCCGGCCACGCTTGCGCGGCTGAGGCGGATCGGCTGCGGGCTGTGCGGGCTCCGCTTCGGCCTGGGCCCGCAAATCCACCACGAAGCCAAGATTCTCCAGACGGCGCAGCAGACGCTTGGTGGTGCGCAGCGGATGGAGCCGGTCATGGTAGTCGCCACCGAGTTCGTGGTACTCGACACCATCGCGAATGATGTAGTACGCGATCAATAGGACCCGGTGTGCCACTGCCACCGCTGCCTTCTTCAGTCCTCGCCGCGCGCCTGTCCGACGGAAAAGGGATTGGAGGAAATTGTTCTCACCGCGTTCAATCGCCCTACGATTTCTGCCGAGTCCGGACGCGGCCATGGAGCTCGTGCTCGCGTTGACTGGCGCCAACAATGTTGATTCCTTCTCCAGCTACATGGGCGTCCTCGGATCGCCATACCGTGAGCAACTGCTGCCCGTGATGGAACAGCGTCTGGTCGCGGCCGATCAGCGCGTTTGGGACCGCTATCTCGATACCCTTGCGCATCTCGCGGAGCTCGTCGATTCAGGCGGCCCGGCCGGTCCTTATCCTTCGGAGCCCGATGCGCAGACAGCATGGCACGCAGACGAGCAGCGTCGTGCCGCTTTCCGCCAGCAGAAATGGAATGAGTACGCGTCGAAGCTCATCGCGGCACTTCCCGCCAAACAGCCTGCAGCCCGCGCGGAATCCTCGAATACGCTCCTGAATCTTAGACTCCGCGGCGGTCCGGAACCGCCGTGGCTCCAATCCGTACTCAAGTCACTGATCGCGGACTTTCGCCGTCTGCCGGTCATGACTCAGACGATGTTGCTTAAGTATCGCTGGGGCCTACTGAAGGTTCCTGAGATTCTTCCGGTGCTACGAGACCTTGTCGCGAACCCTCCGCCGGAGCGTTACGACCCGCCCAT
>DASQVJ010000551.1:0-4307 GCA_035640835.1 Bryobacteraceae bacterium | reverse complement strand
AGCAGAATCCGGAAACAAGCGATACCTTTTTCTCCCGTGCTAAGCGCGCCGTCTCCAGCACCGATCGAACGCCGGGCGCATCCACCGCAACCGGCTTTTCGCAGAACACGTGCTTTCCAGCCTCGATGGCCGCGCGCAGATGTGTCGGACGAAAGCCGGGCGGCGTAGCGAGCAATACCACGTCGACTTCAGCAATGAGCTTGCGATAAGCGTCCAGTCCAAGAAATTGCTTGTCCTTCTCGACCTTCACCTTGGCGCCCGAAGCCTTACGCAGGGTCTCGAGACTTGCTTCGATGCGGGCAGGATCTACGTCCGCGACGGCGGTCAGTTCGGAATAGTCATCGGCCTTGAGGGCTTGCGCTGCTGCGCCGGTCCCACGGCCGCCACATCCCACCAAACCGACCTTGATCGCCTGTCCGGAAGGCGCACCTTTCAGAATGCCAGGGAACGTGGTCACCAAAGCTGCGCCGATGGAACCCGCTTTCAACACATCGCGTCGAGATTGCTCGCTCATGTGCCCTATGTTACGTCATCTGATCGACGTGCTCGGCCTCATCAACCGGGTGTACAGTAAGGATTCTCGACACCTCACATGAGCTATCAACCTCTGTCATTGGACGGCAAAGTGGCCGTTGTTATCGGTGGTACTTCAGGAATTGGACGAGCGATCGCGCACGGCATGGCGGACGCGGGCGCGGACGTGATCTGCACCTCGCGCAGGTCCGATCAAGTAGACGCGGCGGCCGCCGAGATCGAAGCCAAGGGCCGTCGCACGCTGCGCATCCCGTCGGACGTTAGCGATCGCGCTTCCATGGAGGCGGTACTTGAAGGCGCAGTGAAGGAGTTCGGACAAGTTCACATTCTTGTGAACTCGGCCGGACGTACGAAGCGCGCGCCCACACTCGATTTCAGTGAAGAGGATTGGGACAGCATCATCGACACAAACCTGACCGGCACGCTGCGGTCCTGCCAGGTGTTCGGGCGCCACATGCTCGACAAGCGCTATGGACGAATCATCAACATCGCATCCTTGTCGTCGTTTGTCGCGCTATACGAGGTCGCCGCTTATGCTGCGAGTAAGGCTGCGGTCGCTTCGCTGACCAAGTCGCTTGCGGTGGAGTGGTCACCTCGTGGCGTCAACGTGAATGCGATCGCCCCGGGAGTCTTTCGCACTGCCCTGAATCAGAAGCTCCTGGATGAAACCGAACGCGGGCGCGAGTTTCTGACTCGCACGCCGATGCGTCGCTTCGGACAGGTGGAGGAACTTGCGGGCGCCGCGATCTTCCTTGCATCCGACGCCGCAAGTTATGTGGCAGGCGAAGTGATCGCGGTCGACGGCGGATTCTTAGCTAGCGGCGTGAATCAGTAGCCGTCTCGGCCGGCTTCGTCGAGTCGTCATAGTGTCTTAGAGGCCGATACCAGATGTTGCGGAATCGCACGAGGCTGCCATGATCCTGCAGCCTCAACGGCTCCGCCTCGTCGTGCCACGTGTAGTAGGCGAGCTGCTTGTGGACCATCGGCCCGTTCATCCGCTTCCGGTGGTGCAGCACGACGCCATTGTGAATGACGGTGACAAACCCGGGACGCGTGACGGTTCCGTCCGCGCTGAATCGAGGAGCTTCGAAAATGATGTCGTAGCTCTGCCACTCGCCCGGCCTGCGCGATGCATTCACGAGCGGCGGCCATTGACCATAGATCGCACCGGCTTGCCCGTCGGAGTAGGTTGGGTTCTCGAAGGAATCGAGAACTTGAATCTCATACCGGCCCATCAGGAAAACGCCGCTGTTTCCGCGTTCCTGGCTGGAGCCCTTGATGACGGACGGAGTCATCCATTCGATATGCAATTGGCAATCGCCGAACTCCTGCTTCGTCCATAGATCGCCGGTGCCGGGCGCAACCTCCATATACCCGTTCTCCACTTTCCAGCGACCGGGAACCTGCTCGTCCCCGTTGTGATGTACCCAGTTTGAGATGTCCTTGCCGTCGAAAAGCACGATTGCATCAGATGGGGGAGCGCCAGGCTCGGAGGCTGGAGTGACAACGGGTGGAGCGGGCCTTTCCGCGTCATGCACCCGCCACTTCTGCTCCTGCAGGATCGGCGTGTCCTTGTAGCCTGGACGTTGCTGGCCGTAACAACTCGTAAAGAGAAGCGCCGACGAAAGGATTGCGAGTCGCATCAGCCGCCAGAGTATCAGATCGCCCACATACAATAGCGGTACCCCCGTCAGGAGCCACCATGTCGATCACTCGTCGCGCTCTCCTCACCGCCGCCGGTGCGCCGCTGATTCTTCGATCTGCGCCGAACCAGCCCCGCCCAAACATTTTGTGGGTTTCCTGTGAAGATACCGGACCCGAGATCGGCTGCTACGGTGAGCGGCTCGCCATCACTCCCACCATCGACAGGCTTGCGGCCGAGGGAGTGCGTTATCAGCACGCTTATAGCGTCGCAGGAGTTTGCGCGCCGAGCCGTTCGGGAATCATTACGGGCATGTACCCGAGCACGCTTGGCTCCGGGTTCATGCGCTGCCGGGTCCGCCTGCCCGATGAAGTCAAGTGCTTCCCCGAGTATCTTCGCAACGCCGGCTACTACTGCACAAACAACGCGAAAACGGATTACAACTTCGAGGTACCGCCGAACGCCTGGGATGTGAACAGCAATAAAGCGCACTGGCGGAATCGGGCCAAAGGACAGCCCTTCTTCTCGGTCTTCAACATCGAGACCACTCATGAGAGCCGCGTTCGCATGCGCGGCAACGAGTACGAGGCGCAGGTGAAACGGCTCACCGCATCGCAGCGACGCGATCCTGCTTCCGTGACGCTTCCGCCTTATCATCCCGATACTCCAGATGCGCGGCGGGATTGGGCGCAGTATCACGAGCTCATTACCGCAATGGACTACCAGGTGGGCGACCGGCTCCGTGAGATCGAAGAAGCGGGGCTCCTGGACGACACAATCGTGTTCTTCTGGGGCGACCACGGCGTTGGACTTCCGCGCTCGAAGCGTTGGCTGTACGAATCGAGCACCCATGTACCCCTGGTCGTGCGTATTCCGGCGAAGTTCAGAGTCGGAGGTCAAGCCGCCCCCGGATCTGTCGACGCGCAGCTTGTGAACTTTATCGATCTCGGACCTACCGTGCTCCGGCTCGCGGGTCTGGAAGTGCCTGCTCACATGCAGGGTCGTGCGTTCCTAGGCGAGAAGCTTACTTCTCCCAGACAGTACATCTTCGGAGTGCGCGATCGCATGGATGAGCGCATGGACATTGTTCGATCGGTGCGTGACAGCCGGTATCGATACATACGCAATTACGAGCCCCACAAACCGTACGCGCAGAACATCGGCTATATGAACCAAGGCTGGATCATGCGCGACCTGCGAAAGCTGAAGCAGAGCGGCGAACTGCCGGAGGGCGCTCGACTGTTCATGAGCGAAACGAAGCCACCGGAGGAGCTCTATGATCTCGAGCGGGATCCGCACGAGATTCGAAACCTGGCCGGTTCCGCCGAGCACCAGGCAATCCTGCGAAAGTTGCGATCCGTCCACCACCATTGGTGCGACGAAACGCGCGATGTCGGACTGATCCCCGAGCCGATCCTCGCCGAGCAAGAGAGCGAGTTTGGATCGCGCTACGCCGCGATGCGCCGGCCGGGGATGCAAGCGAAGCTTCGAGAACTCAGGCAGCTTGTGGATGCCGTCAACTTCCGAAAGGACGACGCGGTAGTCCGCAAAGCGCTCGCCCATCCGGATGCAGCGATGCGCTACTGGAGCCTGCTGCGGTTTGCTTACGCTGCCGATGATGCCAGGTCATCTAGCGAGCTGATTCAGCGAGCGCTGAAAGATCCCGCGCCGTTGGTGCGAATCGTGGCTGCGCGTGCCGCTGCGCTCCATCTGGGCCAGGAGCAGGTCGGATTACCGATCCTAGCCAGCGAGCTTCAGAATTCGAACAATTGGATCCGCCTGCACGCGGCGACGGCGCTCGATGACCTCGGGCCCAAAGCTGCACCGGCCAAAGAAGTTCTCGCGAAGGCGAAGAATGATCCACCGTTCGACTATGTGGATCGCGTCGCAGCGCATGCGTTATCGCAGCTTAGCGCGTGACATGAAGCACGTCGTCGCAGAGCGATCGTAGGACCTCCGCAACGCTCCAGGCCTGCGCAAAGCAACCTCCTGGGGTATGCGGCGGCTCGGCATCAGCGACCTCGGAAAGCTGTCCGAGTCCTGCTTCCCGGAGCTGAGGCTCGAACCCTCGCAACCACGACTCCGCTTGTGCGCGTGCTTGCTCGCTTGAATCGTGAACCTTCAGCCACGC